>NZ_JBHTMX010000257.1:0-3365 GCF_042679725.1 Methylopila musalis | reverse complement strand
GCCGCGCGGCGCAGGCGCGGGCTCATTCCGCGGGCGCCGGATGGGCCGTGGCGGGGATCGGCTTCTCGGCCCGACGCGGCGCGCCGACCCTCAGGCGCCGATCCGCCAGCGACAGCCCGCCGCCCAGCGCCATGATCACCGCGCCGAACCAGATCAGCGTCACCAGCGGCTTGTAGGTCACCCGCAGCGCGGTGGCGTCGTCGCCCCGCGATTCGCCCATGGAGGCGTAAAGCTGCGATAGGCCGAAGGTGGCGATGCTCGCCTCCGTCAGGTCCATCTGGCGCGCGGCGTAGAGCCGCCGCGACGGCTCCAGACGACGCACCACGGCGCCGTCCTTGCGCACGGTCACCGCGGCGACGGTGGAGGTGAAGTTCGGCCCAGGCCGCTGGCTGACGCCCTCGAAGGTGAGCTCATAGCCGGAGATCGAGACCGACTGGCCGGGCTTCAGCGCCACCACGGCCTCGCTCGGCCAGGCGGTGGCCGCGACCACGCCGAGCAGGGTGACGCCCATGCCCGCATGGGCGAAGGCGGAGCCCCAGGTGGAGCTCGGCGCGCCCCGCAGTCGCCGAACCGACTCCGCGAACGGCGCCCGGAACAGCTTGGAGCGCTCCACCAGCTCCGCGAAGGCGCCGACGAGCCCGAACAGCGCGAGCCCGACGCCGAGCGGCGCGAGCGTCGGCCCGCCGCGGACGAAGCCCGCCACCAGCGCGGTGGCGACCACCGCGAGCCCGACCGCGTAGACCATGCCGCGGGCGGCGCGAGCGACGTCGCCGCGCTTCCACGCCAGAAGCGGCGCGAACGGCATCACCAGCATCACCGGCAGCATCAGCGGGCCGAAGGTGTTGTTGAAGAAGGGCGGGCCGACCGAGATCTTCTCGCCGGTCACGGCCTCCAGCGCGAGCGGGTAGAGCGTGCCCACGAAGACGGCGGCGGTGGCCGCGGTGAGGAACAGGTTGTTCAGCACCAGAGCGCCCTCGCGCGACACCGGCGCGAACATGCCGCCCTGCTTCAGCGTCGGCGCGCGCAGCGCGTAGAGCGCCAGACTGCCGCCCACGAACACGATCAGGATGATGAGGATCGCCACGCCGCGGGCGGGATCGACCGCGAAGGCGTGGACCGAGGTCAGCACGCCCGAGCGCACGAGGAAGGTGCCGAGCAGCGACAGGGCGAAGGTCAGCAGCGCCAGCAGCACCGTCCAGACCTTCAGCGCCTCGCGCTTCTCCATCACCACGGCCGAGTGCAGCAGCGCGGTGCCGGACAGCCACGGCATCAGCGAGGCGTTCTCCACCGGGTCCCAGAACCAGAAGCCGCCCCAGCCGAGCTCGTAATAGGCCCAGTACGATCCCATGGCGATGCCGAGCGTCAGGAACAGCCACGCGGCCAGCGTCCACGGCCGCACCCAGCGCGCCCAGGCGGCGTCGACCCGGCCCTCGATCAGCGCCGCGACGGCGAAGGAGAACGCCATCGAGAAGCCCACATAGCCGATGTAGAGCAGCGGCGGATGGATCGCGAGGCCGGGGTCCTGCAGCAGCGGGTTGAGGTCCTGCCCCTCCATCGGCGCGGGGTCGAGCCGCGCGAACGGGTTCGACGTCAGCAGCACGAACAGCAGGAACGCCACCGAAATCATGGCCTGCACGCCGAGCACGTCCGCCCGCAGCCGGTCCGGCAGGTTCTTGCCGAAGAAGGCGACCAGCGCGCTGAACAGCACCAGGATCAGCACCCAGAGCAGCAGCGAGCCCTCGTGGTTCCCCCAGACGCCGGAGATCTTGTAGATCAGCGGCTTGGCGGAGTGAGAGTTCTCCACCACGTTCACCACCGAGAAGTCGGAGGTGACATAGGCGTGGGTCAGCGCCGCGAAGGACACCGCGACGAAGAACAGCTGGCCGTAGGCGAGCGGGCCGGACAGGCCCATCAGCGCCGCGTCGCGGGTGCGCGCGCCCCAGATCGGCAGCACGGACTGCAGCAGCGCCAGCGCCAGCGCCAGAACGAGCGCGTAATGGCCGGTTTCGGCGATCACTTGGCGGCCCCCGCGTCGTCGCCCTTCCAGAGGCCCTGCGCCTTCATGCGGTCGGCGACGTCCTTCGGCATGTAGTTCTCGTCGTGCTTGGCGAGCACGGTGTCGGCGAGGAACGAGCCGTCCGGCTGAAGCACCCCTTCGGACACCACGCCCTGCCCCTCGCGGAACAGGTCCGGCAGCAGACCCTTGTAGGTCACGGGCATGTCGCGGGCGTTGTCGGTCACCGCGAAGCGCACGGTCGCGCCGTCCTGAACGATGGAGCCCGCCTTCACCAGCCCGCCGAGGCGGAGCCGCGTGCCGGGAGCCTCGCCACGCTGGGCGATCTCGCTCGGGGTGCGGAAGAACACGATGGTGTCGTCGAGCGCGGTCAGTACCAGCGCGGTCGCCGCCGCCAGCACGAGGCCGACGAGCCCGAACAGCGCGAGCCGCCGGCGCTTGCGGGAGGCGCCCCGGCGGCGCGGCGACGGGAAGGCGGAGGGAGAGGCGTCGATCGTCATCCGGATACCCTTTTAGGCTCCCTGCCCTTCGAGACCAACCCCGGCCGCCAGCGCGTCGAGGCGCGCGGCCGCGCGCGGATCGGAGGCGAACCGCCGGCGCGCCTCCGCGAGCGAGGCGCGGGCGCTGTCGGCGCCGGCGAGCACGGCGCGCGACTGCACCAGCCGCAGCCAGTCGCCGATCTCGCCGCCGTCCTTCAGCCGCTCCTCCAGCCGGTCCACCATGCCGCGCACCATCTGCATGCGCTCCTGCGGCGTTTTGGCGGCGGCGGCCTCCTGATCGGTCGGCATGGGGATCGCGGGCGGCGCGGCGAGGCGGGTCAGTTCGCCCTTCACCCCTTGCACGTAAGGCGCGCCCGCCGGCGCCTTGGCCAGCATGCCCTTCAGCCGCGCCACCGCGCCGGTGAGGTCGCCGTCCTGCTCGGCGGCGCGGGCGAGATAGAACACGCCCTTCACAGAGGGCGGCTCGGCGTTGGCCGCGCGCTCGAACACGGCGCGGGTTTCGGCCGAGATGGCCCCGTCGTCGCGGGCCATCATGGCCTCGCCCAGACTGGCCTCGAGATCGGGCGTTGCGCCCATGACGCGGATGGCGTTGGCGTAGGCCGCGACCGCCTCCTCCGCCCGCCCGAGGCGCAGATAGACCGGGCCGAGCACCATCCAGCCCCGACCGTCATTGGGGTTCTTCTTCAGCTCCGCCTCGACGCGGGCGACCAGCTCCTCGACGTTGCGGCCGTCCGGGGGCGCGGCGCGGCGCGCGGCGAGTGGGCGGTCGGACACGCTGGGGCTTCCCAGCGCGCCGTAGAAGCCGAGCGCCACCGCCGGCGTCACCACCAGCGCCGCCACCGCCGCCGCCC
>NZ_JBHTMX010000256.1:0-3421 GCF_042679725.1 Methylopila musalis | reverse complement strand
GGCCGCGCACGCGGCGGCGAGCTCCAGCGCGGCGGCGAGGCGAGCGGCGGAGCGCCCGATCACTTGCCTTCGACCTTCGCCTTCAGGCCGGCGAGGCCGGCCTCGAAGAACTCGGTCATGCCGGCGACGGCGGACTCGTCGTCCTTGCCCTCCGGCGGCTCGTTGGAGGTGTCGGCGCGGTAGAACCGGCCCTGCCAGGTCACCTCGGAGCCGCCGTCCTTGGGCGCGACCGAGATGGTGGCGGAGTAGGAGCTCACCGGCAGCACCTCGCCGGCGTCGCCCGACAGGCGGTAGCCGTAGAGCATCTTGCCTTCGTCATACTCGTCGAGGCCTTCGACGATCTCGCCGGTCTTGCCCTTGACCGAGAACTTGCGCTCGGCGCTCTGGCCGCTGGCCGGACCCTCGCTCTTCTCGACGGACGGGTGCCAGGACTGGATCGCGCCGAAGTCCTTCAGCACGGCCCAGACCTTGGCCGGCTCGGCCTTGATCTCGACCTTCTGCTCGACCTTCTGGGGGGTGGGGCCATGGGCGTAGGCCGGCGCCGCCACGGCGAACGCGACGGCTGCGGCGGCGGCAGTGAAGCGCATGTGAAACATCAGGACGACACTCCTTGAGCGTGAAGGGGACGGCGCCGGCGCGGCCTCGCGACGAGCGACGCCCCGTAGAGAGCGGTCAGCGCCAGAAGCGCGGCCGCGGCGGGGGCGGGCGAAAGATCGATCGGCACCGCGTGCGGATGCGGGCGGGCGTTGGCGGCGATGGCGGCCGCCAGTTCGTCGCCGGTCCCGAGCCGGGCGTAGCCGAGCCCGGTCAGCTGGCCGAGGCGCTGGAGATAGGGCTCCTTGACCGAGGTCAGGTGCTCCTCGCCCTCGGGCATCTCGCCGAACGGCGCGTTGCGGGCGTTGTAGCCCGGCAGGTTCTCCGCGCCTTTGGGCGGGCCTCCGAGGCGCGAGGCCTGAGGCACGTCCTCCATGGAGTAGAAGCCGATCTCGCGCCCGAAATCGTTGTATTTGGGGATCGGGACCAGATCGGTTCCGCCCACGCCCACGATCAGGCCGCGCACGCGCTCGCCGTCGTAGGTCTGCTCCATGTCGGTGCGCAGCGGCGGCGCCTCCTGCCCGTCGGTCAGGAACACCACGTCGGCGCCGGTCGGGCGCGTGGCGTTGATCGCCCGGAACAGGCCGGCGGAGATGCGGCTGTCGCCCTCCCAGCCCATGCGCCAGTCGAGCCCGCCGATGGCGCCGGAGATCGCCACGTAGTTGCGGCAGGTCTCCATGGGCTCGAACAGCAGGAACACCCGCCGCTCGGTGAACACGCCGAGCCCGAAGCGCGAGCCGCAGGGCATCCGCCCCACCGCCGCCGCGAGCCGCCGCTTCACCGTGGCGAGCCGGCTCTCCGGCTTGCCGTCCGCCGCCACATAGTCGCGGGCGTTCATGCTGCCGGTGATGTCCACATAGGCGATGACGTCGTAGGTGGGGCGCTCGGCCTGCGCCTCCGGCTGCAGCGCGGCCGCGACGGCGAGCGCGAACGCGCCCGCGAGCGCCAGCGTCCGCAGGTCGGGCCGCCTCACGGCAGGCCCCGCGGCAGGCCCGGCAGGTCGGTCCAGAGCTTCTTCGGCTGGGCCTGCGCCTCTTCCTCGCCGCGCTCCACCTCGGGGAAGTCGCGCACCAGCCGCATCACCACGTCGAGATTGTAGCGGGCGTCCCAGAGGTCGGGATCGGCGCGCAGCGCCTCCTTGTAGGCCTCCTTGGCGAGCCGCACCTCGGGGATCGCAAGGTCGATCTTGGTGGCCTCGATGGCGGCGATCGCCCGGCGGGCGCGGGCGTTGCCCACGTCGTAATGGAACCGCGCCGTCACCTGCCGCGGCGCCCGGTCGGTGAGGCGCGTGACGAGCCCCTGCGCCTCGTCGATGCGGTCGCGCACCAGCAGGTAATGCGCGCGCTGGAACAGCAGCGCGCCGCTGGCGTCGTCCGGCGGGGCGACGTCGCGGTTGGCGACCATCTCCCGCTGGAGCGCCGCCTCCTTCGACACGCCCATGAGCCGCCAGCCGGTGAACCCGAGCGCCGCCAGCGCCACGAGCAGAAGGACGGGCGGAAGCAGGCTCTTGAACAGACGGAGCCTCATGACGCGGCCCTCCGCGGCTGCAGCGCGCCGCCGCGGCGAACCGGGGCGGGCGCGTCGTCGAGACGGCGCTCGGCGAGCTTCGCGCCGAGCAGCAGGAGCAGCGCGCCGGCGGCCAGCGCGTAGAACGCCCAGTCGAGGTCTTGCCGCGGGATCGTCTCCACATAGGTGGTCGGGCGCTGCTCGAGCTGGTCGATCTCCTTGATCGCCGCCGAGACCTCCTGGGCGCTGTTGGCCTCGAACGCGCGGTACGGCAGGCCGAGGCTCTTCAGGAAGATGTCGAGATGGCGCTCGGGATAGGTCTGCGGGCTGTCCGGATCGCCGGGGGGCGGCTTGTCGTAGATGCCGCGCGCCCCTTGCGTGCGCAGGAACAGCCAGTAGAGCCGCACCGGATTGCGCCGGGAGGCGTCGCGCAGCGCGTCCTGCACCCGGCGGTCGATCACCGCCGCGCCGTCCGACACCATGACGATGGCGCGGGAGGTCTCGGTGGACTCGTCGTCGAACAGCGAGAAGGCGAGCGACAGCCCCCGGCCCACGTCGGTGTGGGCGAGGCCCGGCCGGTCGATCGCCGCGATCGCCGCGCGCACGGCGTCATGCCGGTCGGTCATGGGCGAAACCAGCATGGGCGCGGTGGAGAAGGCGGCCACCGCCACCCGGTCCGCCGGTCGGCGGGTGGCGAAATCGGTCAGCAGCCGCCGCGCCGCCGCGGATTTCGACTCCTCCGCGCCCGTGGGCGAACGGTTGGCGAAGGTGGAGTCCATGCTGGACGAGCGGTCGATCAGCAGCACGATGTTGGCGCCCACGCCCCGGCGCTCCACCTGCTGGTCGCGGCGATGGGCGCCCGTGAGCCCGAACACGAGGAAGGCGATGGCGAGCATCCCGAGCGTGGTCAGCGTGGCGCTGATGGCGCTCGACAGCGGATCGCGCGGCGCGAGCGCCTCCGATGGCGTGGCCGAGGCGCGCAGGGGCGAGCCCGCGAGCGGCAGCAGCGCCAGCGGCAGCAGCAGCAGCAGCCACGGATGGTCGAAGCCGATCCACGTCATGAGGCGCGCTCCGCCCCCGCGAGATCGCGCGCGAGCCGGGTGAGCGCGTCCGCGGACAGGCCGGTGGCGGCCGGAGCGGCGCCGCCGAAGAACACCCGGCGCGAAGCGTCAAAGAAGGCGCGGATGCCGGCCTCGTGCCGGGCGAAGGCCGGACGCTCGGCGAGGAAGGCGCCGAGATCGTCGCCGAGCAGGCGCTTGCCCGCCGTCGCGTCGAACGCCCGATGCAGGTCGATCAGCGCCTCGCGCCAGCCGGTCTCGCC
>NZ_JBHTMX010000255.1:0-3432 GCF_042679725.1 Methylopila musalis | reverse complement strand
GCCTGCGCCGCGTTGACGCTCGCCGGCTGCGCGCCGCAGCTTGAGCGCGCCTTCGCGACGCCCGGCGCGCGGGAGGTGGCGATCGTCGTCAACTCGCCCGGCGGCTCCCCGGCGCAGGCGCACCTGATCCATCGCCGCATCCGCCAGCTCGCGGCCGAGAAGGAGCTGGCCGTCACCGCCTTCGTGGAGGACGCCGCGGCCTCCGGCGGCTACATGATCGCCTGCGCGGCCGACGAGATCGTCGCCGATCCGTCCTCCATCGTCGGTTCGATCGGCGTGATCTCCGCCAGCTTCGGCTTCGACCGGGCGATCGAGCGCATCGGCGTCGAGCGCCGGCTCCACACGTCCGGCTCGAACAAGGCGATCCTCGATCCGTTCTCGCCGGAAAAGCCGGAAGACGTGGAGCGCCTGAAGGAGATCCAGCGCGAGATCCACGAGCATTTCATCGCGCTGGTGAAGGAGCGCCGGGGCTCGGCCCTGAACGACGCGGACGGCGAGCTGTTCACCGGCGCGTTCTGGACCGGCGCCACGGGGCTTGGCCTCGGCCTCGTGGACCGGATCGGCGACCTGCGCTCCACGCTCCGGGAGCGCTGGGGCGACAAGGTGGACATCCGGCTGATCGCCTCGCGCCAGCCGCTGCTGCGACGCCTGTCCGGGCGGGGCGAGGGCGTGGGCGCGGAGCTCGCCGGCGAGGCGCTGGCCATGCTCGAGGCGCGGGCGATGTGGTCCCGCGTCGGGCTGTGACGGCGTCGAGCGGGCGGGCCGTTTCCGCTTGGCCCGGCGCCGCGATCGCGCCATGATCCTTCGACAGGCTGCCTCGTCCGCCGTGAGGGCCGCGAAGGAGTTTCGACCACAGATGCCGCCTTTTCTGGTGATCGCCGCGGCCGCCGCCGGCGCGGTCTACGGCGCCAAGGCGCTGCGGCGCGAGTGGCGCCGGGTCAATCGCGCCCTCGACGAAAGCGAACGCCAGCGCGAGGTCGCCGAACGCGATCTGCGCCCCACGCTCCGCCGCGACCCCGCCACCGGCGAATACCGGGTGGGCTGAGGACGGCGGCGCCGACGCGGCGCTTGCCTCGCCCGGTCCCGTCGCCTAGCGTCCGCCACGCCTGATTTCCCTTCGCGCCGCCGGACCTCGCCTGAGCCCCATGACCGCCGATCCGCTTTCGCCCGCCCGCTCGTTCCAGGGGCTCATCCTCACGCTGCAGCGCTTCTGGGCGGAGCAGGGCTGCGTCGTTCTGCAGCCTTACGACATGGAGGTGGGCGCCGGCACGTTCCACCCGGCGACCACGCTGCGCTCGCTCGGCCCCAAGCCGTGGAAGGCCGCCTATGTGCAGCCCTCCCGCCGGCCCAAGGACGGGCGCTACGGCGAAAACCCCAACCGGTTCCAGCACTATTACCAGTTCCAGGTCATCCTGAAGCCGAGCCCGGACAACCTTCAGGAGCTCTATCTCGACAGCCTGAAGGCGATCGGCCTCGACCCGGCGCTGCACGACGTGCGCTTCGTGGAGGACGATTGGGAAAGCCCGACGCTGGGCGCCTGGGGCCTCGGCTGGGAGTGCTGGTGCGACGGCATGGAGGTGTCGCAGTTCACCTATTTCCAGCAGGTGGCGGGCGTGGACTGCAACCCGGTCTCGGGCGAGCTGACCTACGGTCTGGAGCGCCTCGCCATGTACATCCAGGGCGTGGACCGGGGTTTCGATCTCAACTTCAACGGCCGCGAGGGCGCCGAGAAGATCACCTATGGCGACGTGTTCAAGCAGGCCGAGCAGGAATACTCCCGCTTCAACTTCGAGCACGCCGACGTCGGCCTGCTGAAGCGCCATTTCGAGGACGCGGAGGCCGAATGCCGCGCCCTGCTCGCCGCCGGCGAGGCGGGCGAGCGCCACCTCATGGCGATGCCGGCCTATGACCAAGCCATCAAGGCGAGCCACGCCTTCAACCTGCTGGACGCCCGCGGCGTGATCTCGGTCACCGAGCGCCAGAGCTACATCCTGCGGGTGCGCGAACTCGCCAAAGCCTGCGGCGCCGCCTGGCTGAAGACCGAAGCCGGCGGCGCGCAGGCGGCGTAAGCGCTGTCGCGGGGCAGAGCGTCTCAAGGGCGACGGACGCTGATCCCCTTCTTCGGTTCCTGAGGTCGGGACAGGGGAGGGGCCTCCGCGTTTCCGGCTGCGCCTGCTTCCGCTTGGGGCGGCCCGCTCCCCGTCTTCAGCCCACGGCGCGGGCGATGGCGGGGAAGGCGATCTCCACCAGCGTGCCTTCGCCGACCGCGCTGCGGATGTCGAACCGGGCCTGGTTGGCCTCCGCCAGCGCCTTGGTCAGCGGCAGGCCGAGGCCTGCGCCCTCGTGGCCGCTCACCGGCAGGCGGCGGAACGGCTCCAGCGCCTGGGCGATGTCCTTGCGCGACATGCCCTGGCCGGTGTCGCGCACCCGGATCACCGGCTCGCCGTGGTCGTTGATGGCGGTCGCCACGATCACCTGCCCGCCGCCGGGGGTGAACTTCACCGCGTTGGAGGCGAGGTTCAGCACGATCTGCCGCACGGAGCGCCGGTCGGCCCGCACCCGCGGCAGGCCGCGGGCGAGCGAGGTGCGCACGATGATCCGCTCGCGGTTGGCCTGCGGCTGAAGCAGCGCCACCGACTGGGACACGGCCTCGTTCAGGTCGACGTCGGTCAGCTCCAGCTCGATCTTGCCGGACTCGATCTTGGACAGATCGAGCAGGTCGTTGACGAGGCTGATCAGGTGCTGGCCCGACATGTGGATGTCGCGCAGGTAGTCCTTGTAGCGCTCGTTGCCGACGCTCCCCAGCCTCTCTTCCATCATCACCTCGGCGAAGCCGATGATGGCGTTGAGGGGTGTGCGGATCTCGTGGCTGACCTTGGCGAGGAAGTCGGACTTGTGCGCCGAGGCCCGCTCCGCCTGCCGCTTGGCGGCGCGCAGGTCCTCCTCCACCTGTTTCCAGGGGCTGACGTCCCGCAGCACGGCGCAGAAGCGCGCCTCCGTGGCGGCGCCCAGCGGCCCGAGCGTGAGATGGAGCGGGATCGCGCCGCCGCGCCGCACGAGGCCCAGCACCTCGCGGCCCCGGGGGGCGGCGGCCGCGCCGGCGGCGGTCTTCATCTCGTCGAGATAGTCGAAGGCGGCGCGCCGGCTTTCGGGCGCCAGAACCAGCGACAGCGGGCCGCCCACCACCTCGGTCGCGGCGTAGCCGAGCAGCTCGGTCGCGCGGCGGTTGATCGCGAGGATGCGGCCCGTGGCGTCGAGGGTCAGCACGCCGTCGGACACGGCGTCCAGCACCGCGTCGAGGTCGTGGCCCGTGTCCGGCGCGGCGGCCGTCGCGTCGTTCCGGCGCAGCGTCACCAGCGTCGCCGGGCCGCCGGCCCAGGTCAGCGCCGACAGCCGCGCCTCCACGTCGATCTCGCGGCCGTCCCGGGCGAC
>NZ_JBHTMX010000254.1:0-3507 GCF_042679725.1 Methylopila musalis | reverse complement strand
CGCGCTCCCGGCGGGCCTCGCTCCCGCCATCGCGCCGACGCCCTGCGACCTCGACCGGCCGGAGCAGATCGCCGCCGCCACGCGCGGCGTCGACGCGGTGGTGCATGCGGCCTATGGCGCGGACGCGGACATGGCCCCGCAGGCGCGCCGGCTGCTGGACGCCATGGCCGCGAACGGCGTTCCGACGCTGATCCTGCTGTCCTCGATCGCGGTCTATGGCGAGCGCGACGGCCTGATCCGCGAGGAGGACGACGGCCTCGGCGCGCTCGGGCCCTATGGCGAGGCCAAGGTCGCCTGCGAGCGGGCCGCGCGCGACTGGGCGGCCGGCGATCCCGCGCGGCGGGCGCTGCTGCTGCGCCCCGGCGTGGTCTACGGGCCCGGCAGCCGGTTCTGGATCGACAAGCTACGCCGGCGCCTTGCCGTGGGGGCCGTGGGCGACTTGGGCGCAGCGGGCGAGGGTCTCGCGCCGCTGATCCATGTGGAGGACGTGGCGCGGCTCGCCGCCTCAGCCGTCCGCCGCCTGACCGGACCGGAGCGGGCGCAGGCGCCCCCCGTCGCGGCCCTCACGCTGGTCGGCCCGGAGACGCCGTCGTGGAACGCCTATTTCGCGGCGCTCGCGAGCGCCTTCGGCGATCCCGCGCCAAGACGCCTCTCCCCCGCGGATCTGGCGCGGAACGCCCGGCTCGCGACGCCCGCCAAGATCTGGCGGCGGCTCAAGCTCCCCGGCTTCGAGGCGCCGGCGCTCGCGCCGAGCGCGGGCGAACGCGCGCTGTTCGCCCGCAAGGCCATCTTCGCTACCGACGCGACCGAGCGGCTGCTCGGCGACCGCGCCGGGATCGGTCTCACTGAGGGCCTGCGGCGCAGCCGGTGAGGCGGCGCTACTCGATCGCGGCGCCGACGCGGCCGAGGTCGTCGCTCCAGTAGATGGCCCCTGCCCGGCGGCGAACCTCCGCCTCGGGCACGAAACCGACCACGTTCGGAACCCGGCTGTCCAAAGAGTTGTCCCGGTTGTCGCCCAACACGAACACATGGCCGGGCGGAACCTCGACCTCGTCCGTGGTGTCGAGGAAGCCGGCCTCGTTCAGGTCGAGCGTCAGGTAGGAACGGCCCTCGGCGTTGGTCTCGCGCATCACCGGCAGTTCGCGCGCCCGCAGCCCCTCGCCCGCCGGCGAGACGAACGGCGGCGCGGCCTCCCGCTTCAGTTCGACGCCGTTGAGGACCACCGCGCCGTTCCGCATGGCGATGCGGTCGCCGCCGAGCGCCATCACCCGGCCGATGCGGGCATCTCTCGCCACGCGGTAGACCACCACGTCGCCGCGGCGCGGCGGCGCGCTCAGGCGCAGGGCGAAGAACAGGTCGCCGGGACGCAGCGTCGGCAGCGCGGATGAGCTTGGGACCCGGTAGCTTCGGACGGTCTTGCGATCCGCCTCGGTCATCGCCGCATCGAGGACGCCGAAGCCGATCAGGCCGAGGGCGACGCCCGCATAGGGCCACCACCGCTGGAAAGGCAGCCCCCGCCGCGCCCGCCCCGTGAACAGGATGCGCAGCGCGTCCGCGAGGAAGCCCAGAAGCGTGACCAGCGCCAGCGCCACGTAGGCCGCGACCCCGGCCACGGTCTCGAACAGCGCCGCCGGCCCGAAGGCCGTGAGCGCCCAGAGCGCGAGCAGCGCGACGATCTGCGCCGCGCCGCGGCGCCAATGGCCGAGAAACACGTAGCCCAGCGGCGGCAGAAGCAGCGTCAGCAGCGCGGTGAGCAGGGCGTTCCCGAAACCGGGCGCGCGGGTTGTGACGGGGGAAGACATGGGCGAGGTCCTGCAGATGAGCCGAGGACACAACGCACAAAAGCACGCACATCCGCAAGTTGCACGGACGACGTCGGCTTACGCTGCGTCGTCGTCGCGCTCGTCGCTCGCGAGCAGGATCTCGCGCTTGCCGGCGTGGTTGGCGGGGCCGACCACGCCCTCCTTCTCCATGCGCTCCACCAGCGAGGCGGCGCGGTTGTAGCCGATCTGCAGCCGGCGCTGGATGTAGGAGGTGGAGCACTTCTTGTCACGCAGCACCACCTGCACGGCCTGATCGTAGACGTCGCCGCCCTCGTCGCCGAAGGCGCCCTTGTCGAACACCGCGCCGTCCTCGCCCGCGTCGGCGTCGTCGTCCGCCAGAACCGCGTCCAGATAGTCGGGACGCCCCTGGCGCTTCAGATGCGCCACCACGTCCTCGACCTCCTGATCGGAGCAGAACGGGCCGTGGACGCGGCTGATGCGGCCGCCGCCGGCCATGTGCAGCATGTCGCCCTGGCCGAGCAGCTGCTCGGCGCCCATCTCGCCGAGGATGGTGCGGCTGTCGATCTTGGACGTCACCTGGAACGAGATCCGGGTCGGGAAATTGGCCTTGATGGTGCCGGTGATCACGTCCACCGACGGCCGCTGCGTCGCCATCACGATGTGGATGCCGGCCGCGCGCGCCATCTGGGCGAGACGCTGGATCGCGCCCTCGATCTCCTTGCCGGCCACCAGCATGAGATCGGCCATCTCGTCGACGATGACGACGATGTAGGGCAGCTTGCCGATCTCCATCACCTCCTGCTCGTAGATCGCCTCGCCGGTGTCCTTGTCGAAGCCGGTCTGCACGGTGCGGGTGATGGCCTCGCCCTTGGCGAGCGCCTGCTCCGCCCGGGCGTTGAAGCCGTCGATGTTGCGCACGCCGAGCTTCGACATCTTGCGGTAGCGGTCCTCCATCTCGCGCACCGCCCATTTCAGCGCCGTCACCGCCTTCTTCGGATCGGTGACCACCGGCGTCAGCAGATGGGGGATGCCCTCGTAGATGGAGAGTTCGAGCATCTTGGGGTCGATCATGATCAGCCGGCACTCCTCCGGCTTCAGCCGGTAGATCAGCGACAGGATCATGGTGTTGATGGCGACCGACTTGCCTGAGCCGGTGGTGCCGGCGATCAGCAGATGCGGCATGCGGGCGAGCTCGGCGATCACCGGCTCGCCGCCGATGGTCTTGCCGAGGCAGAGCGGCAGCCGCATCTTGGCCTTCTCGAAATCCGCCGAGGCCAGCAGCTCGCGCAGATAGACCGTCTCGCGCCGCGCGTTCGGAAGCTCGATGCCGATGACGTTGCGGCCGGGGATCACCGCCACGCGGGCCGCCACCGCGCTCATGGAGCGGGCGATGTCGTCGGCGAGGCCGATCACGCGGCTCGACTTGATGCCGGGCGCGGGCTCCAGCTCATAGAGCGTGACCACGGGGCCGGGCTTCACGTTGATGATGGCGCCGCGGACGCCGTAGTCCTGCAGCACCTCCTCCAGCATGCGGGCGTTCTGCTCGAGCGATTCCGCGCTCGCCTGCGGGGCGACGCTCTTCTTCGGCTCCGCGAGCAGCGTCAGCGGCGGCAGTTCGTAGCCGTCATGATCGAGCAGGTCGGGCTGGGCCTCGCGCGCCATGCGGCGACCGGGGCGCGGCGCGGCGGGAACCGGCGCCACACGGCCGGCTGGGCGCTCGGCG
>NZ_JBHTMX010000253.1:0-3539 GCF_042679725.1 Methylopila musalis | reverse complement strand
CGGTCGGAACCGCCATCACCGCCGCCCGCACCCGCGTGGCGGGCGAGCCGGCGCGGGCGCGGCGGCGCAGATGCTCGCCGAGCGCCCGCACCTTGGCCAGAAGCTCGACGCGGTAGGTCGCCTGATCGACGCCCTGCCCCGGCTTGGCGATCACGTCGGAGGCGCCGAGCGCCAGCGCCCGGATCGACATCTCGGCGTTGCGGCGCGTCAGCGCGGAGGCCATCAACACCATGGCGTTGGGCGCGGCCTTCAGCAGCAGCGGCAGGGCGGTGATGCCGTCCATGTCGGGCATCTCGACGTCGAGCAGGATGACGTCCGGACGCACGCGCCCGGCCCGTTCCACGGCCTCGCGTCCGTTGCGGCCGATGCCGGCGAGCTCGAGATCCGGCTCCTCCTCGATCCAGCGGGAGGTCAATGTGCGGACGACGGCGCTGTCGTCCACGATCAGGACGCGCAGCGCCTCCGCCGGCGCCGAGGCGGCCGACGTGGGCATGGGATGGGACGCCTTTCTGGCGGGATCAGATCAGGCCGACTTCGGCGAATTTGGACGTGATGATTTCGCGGTCGAACGGCTTCATGACGTATTCGTCGGCCCCGGCGCGCATGGCGCGGGCGATGTGCGACACGTCGTTCTCCGTGGTGCAGAACACCACCTTGGGCGCGTCGCCGCCGGGCAGCGAGCGCAGCTTGCCGAGGAACTCGTAGCCGTCCATCACCGGCATGTTCCAGTCGAGCAGGATGCCGTCGGGCATCGCCTGCTGGCACAGCGCCAGCGCCGTCTGGCCGTTTTCCGCCTCGGAGATCTTCATGTCGAGGCCTTCGAGGATGCGGCGCGCCACCTTTCGGATGACGCTCGAATCATCGACCACAAGACAGTGCTTCATCGACGGGGCTCCCCTTCCCGGCCGGACCGCCGGACGATCACTTTGTCCGGTCCATTCTCAAGATCGGGTAAAGGCATACCCGCTCACGCGGCCTGGGCGGCGGGGCGGAACTCCAGCGCCCGGTCCACGTCCAGCACCAGCATCAGCCCGCCCTCGAGCCGGTGCACCCCAGTCGCGATCTGCGACCAGCGCGGATCGAGCGTCGGCGGCGCGTCCTCGCGCTCGGCGGCGGACAGCGCCATCACGTCGCCCACATGGTCGACGAGCAGCGCGAAGGCCTCGTTCTGGTAATCCACGCCCACCGCCATGGCGCCGGCCTCCACCGCTTTGGCCGGCAGGCCGAGACGGGTGCGCAGGTCGATGGCGGTGACGATTCGGCCGCGCAGGTTCAGCACGCCCGCGATCTCGGACGAGGCCAGCGGCACCCGCGTCAGCCGCTCCAGCCCGAACACCTCCCGGACCCGGGAGATGGCGATGCCGAACATCTGCCCGCCCACGTCCACGGTGACATAGGTGATCTGATCGTCGGCGCTCATGCGGCGATCCTCCAGCGCGGGGCCAGGGTCTCGAGCGCGCCGAGCAGGCCCGGCCGGTCGAACTTGGCGATGAAGTCGTGGAAGCCCGCCTCCGAGGCGCGCTCCGCCATGAAGGAGCCGACCAGCGAGGACAGCGCCAGCAGCGGAGCGCCGTGGTGCAGCCCCTCGGCCTTGAGGGCGGCGGCGAAGGCGAAGCCGTCCATCTCCGGCATCTCGATGTCGGACACGACCACGTCGAAGCGCCGGCCGGCGCGCAGCAGGGCAAGCGCCTCGGCGCCGCTCGCAGCCAGCGTCGGCCGGTAGCCCGCGGCGGTCAGCACGGGCGCCAGCATGTTGCGGAAGAAGGCGCTGTCGTCGATCAGCAGCACGGTCGGGCTTTCGACCCGATCCTGCGGCCGGTCGGTGCGCGTCAGCCAGTCGTCATAGGCCATGGTGAGGTAGTGGGCGACGTCCATGACCTCGGTGGCGCTGCCGTCGATCACCGCAGCCCCCAGCACGCCCGGCGTGTAGGACGAGGCGGCGATGTCCATGGCGTGCTCCACGATGTCGACGATCTCGTCGACCACGAGGCCGACGGAGCGGCCCTCGTTGCTGAACACCAGCAGCGGCTGCGGGCCGCTCGGCTTCAGCGTCGCGCCCTCGCCGGCCGGCACCAGCGGCATCAGCCCGCCGCGGTACTGCACCAGCATGCGGCCGCCGGTGAACTCCACCGTCTCGGCCTCGATCACCTCGAGCCGGGTGACGAGCGCGAGCGGCACCGCCTTCGGCGCGGTCGAGCCCGCGCGGAACAGCAGCAGCGACATGCGGCGGTCGTCCTCGTCCACGGGCGCCGCCGTCTCGGCGGTCAGCGCCGCGTCGTGGCTGGCGGAGGGGCCGACCGCGGCCGCGACGCCGTTCGGGTCGAGGATCAGGATCACCGAGCCGTCGCCGAGGATGGTGGTGCCCGAGAACAGGCCGATGTGGTTCAGCCGCGAGGCCATGGGCTTCACCACGATCTCCTCGGTGTGGAGCACCTCGTCCACCACGATGCCGAAGATGTCCTCGCCCACCTGCGCGATCACCACGTAGACGTCGTCCGCCTTCTCCGGCGGCAGCGGCTCCAGCCCCAGCATGTTGCGCAGCGGCACGATCGGCAGCAGCCGGTCGCGCAGGCGCAGCAGCGCCACGTCGCCCACGCGCTCGATGACGTGCTCGCCGCCGCGCCGGGTGCGCACCAGCTCCAGCACCGAGAGCTGCGGGAAGGCGAAGGTCTCGCCGCCCGCCGTCACCATCAGCGCGGAGACGATGGCGAGCGTGAGCGGGATGCGGATCACCACCGCCGAGCCGCGGCCCGGCGTGGAGCGCAGGTCGATCGCGCCGCCGATCAGCTCGATGTTGGCGCGCACCACGTCCATGCCCACGCCCCGGCCGGAGACGCTGGTGATCTGGGCCGCGGTGGAGAAGCCGGGGGCAAAGATGAAGCGGTGGATCTGGGCGTCCGACATCTTCTCGACGTCGGCTTCGGTGGCGAGGCCGTTGGCGATCGCCTTCTTCTTGATCCGCTCCACGTCAAGGCCGCGGCCGTCGTCGCCGATCTCGACGATGATGCAGCCGCCCTGGTGATAGGCGGACAGGCGGATGACGCCGGTCTCGGGCTTGCCGGCGGCGACGCGCTCGGCGGGCGTTTCGAGGCCGTGGTCCGCACAGTTGCGGACCATGTGGGTCAGCGGGTCCTTGATGAGGTCCAGCACCTGCCGGTCGAGCTCGGTCTCGGCGCCTTCGGTGACGAGCTCGATCTTCTTGCCGAGGTCGGACGCCAGATCGCGCACCAGCCGCGGCAGCGCCCGCCACGCGGCGCCGATCGGCTGCATGCGGGTCTTCATCACCCCTTCCTGCAGCTCGGCCGTCACATGGCTGAGGCGCTGGAGCGAGGGGCCGAACTCGCTGTCGCCACGCCGGCGCACGGTGTCGAGCAGCTGGTTGCGGGTCAGCACCAGCTCGGAGACCATGTTCATCAGCCGGTCGAGCGTGTCGACGCCGACGCGGATGGTCTGGCCGGCGAGCGCGCTCTCGCCGCGCGGCGCATCCTCGACCACGGGGGCGGCGGGGGCCGCCTCGGACGGCGCGGACACGGCGGCCG
>NZ_JBHTMX010000252.1:0-3555 GCF_042679725.1 Methylopila musalis | reverse complement strand
CGGTTTCGGGCCTCGGCCGTGCGAAGCTCCACCGGCGGCGGCGCCTCGGTCGCCTTCGCGACCCTCGACCGCCCCGCCTGCGTCGGCGACAGCGGCGGCCCGATCACGGACGGGTCGGGCGCGGTCTGGGGCCTGATCGCGGCGGTGCTGAAGCCCGTCGGCGGCTGCGGGACGCGGGTGACGGCGACGCCGGTCGATCCCGCCTCGGACGGTTTCCGCCGCATGCGCGCCGCGCTGGACTGACGCCGCCGCGCTGTCGCCCGGGAAGCACAGCGGCGGCGCCGCGTCCGCCCCGGCCCGATCGGTGAACGGACGTTTGACGAAGCCCGTGCCATGGTGCCCGCTTCCCTGGCTTTCGCGACTCGCCTGCGCGGTTCGCCCGCGCCCGCAGGAACCTTGTATGCGTCTTCTCCCTGTCCGCGCTTTCGCCGCCGCCGCCCTCGCCTCCGGTCTCGCGCTGTTCGGCGCCGGCGACGGCCACGCCCTGTCTGGCGGCGCGCCCGCCCGGCCGGGCGACGCGCTGACGCGCGCCACGGTGTTCATCACAAGCCTGACGCCGACCAGCCGCACCCGCGCGCAGGTGGCGAACTGCACCGGCGTGCTGATCGAGCGCAATCTGGTGCTGACCGCCGGCCATTGCCTCGCCGATCTCGGCGGCCCGAGCGTGGTGGTGGCGCAGTTCTTCGACGCTTCCGACCGCATCGCCCACACGGTTCAGGTGACGGCCGGCGCGATGCACCCGGATTTCGGCGGCCGGGGCGACGCGGACAATCCCCGCCCCGAACTGCTGGGCGCCGATCTCGCCATCCTGCGGCTCGCGCGGCCCGCGCCGAAGGACCGGCGGCCGATCCCCATCGCCCGTCAGCCGCTGAAGGCGATCGAGACCCGCTCCGTGCTCGCGGGCGCGGGGCTGCGCACGCCCTCCGACGAATCCTCCAGCGGCCAGCTCCGCCTCGCCGCCGTGAAGGCGGAGGTGGTGACCGACGGCCCGACCGCGGTGGCGTTCGGCACCACCGGCGGCGCCGTGTGCCGGGGCGACAGCGGCGGCCCGGTCATGGGCCAGGGCGGGCTCTGGGGCGTGGTGATCGCGATCGTGCGCAAGCGCAACCTCTGCAACTCCACGATCTTCGTGGCGGTGCTGGATCCGCAGTCCAAGGGCTTCCGCGCCATGCTGCAGAAGGCGCGCAAGGGCCGCTGACGGCCCGCCGCCCTACTCCTTGCGCGCCATCTGTTCGCGCATGGACTGGGGCATGCGCACGGGGCGGCCGTCGCGCACATAGGCGCAGACCGCGCGGCCGGTCACCAGCGTCTCGCCGTCGCGCACCACCGCCTGGTCCAGCGTCAGCGAGGCCTGCTTGACCTCGTGGACCCAGGTGTCCACGGCGATCACGTCGTCCATGCGGGCGGGCTTCAGATAGTCCACCGTCATGCGGCGCACCACGAAGCCCTCCTTGGCGCTGTCCCACAGCGCCCGGTGATCGAAGCCGATGGCGCGCAGGATCTCGGTGCGGCCGCGCTCCATGTAGCGCAGGTAGTTGGCGTGGTAGACCGCGCCGGAGAAATCGGTGTCCTCGTAATAGATGCGCAGCGTCAGCACGTGACGCACGCCTTCGAGGCGCCCCCCGACGCCGTCGCTCAGATTGGCGGTCATGTGTCCTCGTCGAGATCGAACAGCGGCGGCTGCGCCACCGACGACGGCGCCGCGAGCCCGAGATGCCGGTAGGCGTGCGCCGTCAGCATACGCCCGCGCGGCGTCCGCTGGATGAAGCCCTGCTGGATCAGATAGGGCTCGATGATCTCCTCCACCGCATCGCGCGGCTCCGACAGCGCCGCGGCGATGGTCTCCACCCCCACCGGCCCGCCGCCGTAGTTCATGGCGATCATGGAGAGGTAGCGCCGGTCCATGGCGTCGAGGCCGAGATCGTCCACGTCGAGCAGCTTCAGCGCCCGGTCGGCGGAAGCCTTCGAGACCTCCGCCTCGCCCGACACGGAGGCGAAGTCGCGCACACGCCGCAGCAGGCGGCCGGCGATGCGCGGCGTGCCCCGCGCCCGGCGGGCGATCTCCCGCGCGCCCTCGGGGCTCATGCCGAGCCCGAGCACCCGCGCGCCGCGCCGCACGATCAGCTCCAGCTCGTCCACCTCGTAGAAGTTCAGCCGAAGCGGAATGCCGAACCGGTCGCGCAAGGGGGTGGTCAGCAGGCCGGCGCGGGTGGTGGCGCCCACCAGCGTGAACTTCGACAGGTCGATGCGCACCGAGCGCGCCGCCGGCCCCTCGCCGATGATGAGGTCGAGCTGGAAATCCTCCATCGCCGGATAGAGGATCTCCTCCACCGCCGGGTTGAGGCGGTGAATCTCGTCGATGAACAACACGTCGCGCTCGTCGAGATTGGTGAGGAGCGCCGCGAGGTCGCCGGCCTTCGCGATGACGGGGCCGGAGGTGGCGCGGAAGCCGACCCCGAGCTCGCGCGCCACGATCTGGGCGAGCGTGGTCTTGCCGAGGCCGGGCGGGCCTGCGAACAGCACATGGTCCAGCGCCTCGCCCCGGGCGCGGGCCGCCTGGATGAACACCGACAGGTTCTCGCGCGCCTGCCGCTGGCCGGTGAAATCGGCGAGCGTCTGCGGCCGGATCGACGCGTCGAGCGCGTCGTCGTCCTTGGACGCGACGTCGCGGACGGGGCTTGGCGGGGTCATCGCGCGGCGGCTTGGAAGGCGGTCGGACGGGGCACGCGGAACGTCTCGCACGTCCCCGGCGTCCGCGCTATGCTTCGCAGGCATCGGAGAGCCCCATGAGCCGCGCGACCGCCGATTACGACTACATGTCGTTCGACGATTTCGAAGAGTTCCTCGCGGACAAGCCGAAGAACGAGCGTTGGGAGCTGATCGGCGGCCGGGTCGTGCGGATGATGGTCGGCGCGCGATGGGAGCACAACTACATCGTCCAAAACATCGCCTCCGGAATACGTGAGCGCCTGCGTGCGATCGGCTCGCCGTGCCGGACGCTGACCGAAACGTTCTACCTGAAAGAGCGCGAACTCAACGCCACCCTGCTGCCGGACGTGATCGTGCATTGCGCGCCCCTGCCGCCGGGCGCCACCTCGGTCCAGACGCCGTCGGTTCTGGTCGAGGTGATGTCCGACGGCACGGAAGCGCGCGACCGCATGGCCAAATGGCACGTTTACCAGCGCATTCCGACGCTGACGCATTACGTTCTGGTGGTTCAGGATCGCCCCCATGTGGAAACCCTCGATCGCATCGACGGCGTGTGGCGCGGCCTTCAGGTGATCGACGGGCTCGACGCCGACCTGCCGCTTCCGGGCATTGGCGTCGACCTGCCGCTCGCCGACATCTACCGCGACGTCCTCGACCGCGCCTGACGCCTCACTTCGCCAGCTCCTTCAGCCCGGCGCGGATGAGCTGCTCCGTGGTCGCGCCCTCGCCCGCGGCCTTCAGCGCGGCGGCGACGGCGCCGCTCGCCTGCGGCGGAGCGTAGCCCAGATTGACCAGCGCCGAGATGGCGTCGCGCGCCGGCTGCGGGCCCTTCGCCGCCTCCGCGCC
>NZ_JBHTMX010000251.1:0-3594 GCF_042679725.1 Methylopila musalis | reverse complement strand
GCCGCCGGGCGGTCGCCGAAGCCGGACTGCTCCGCGCCCCCGGCCATCACGCCGCCTCCGCCGGCTCGGGCAGCCCGAGCGCGGCCGTGAGCTCGTCGAAGCGGGACAGCACCCGCTCCGCCCCGGCCGCATGCAGCCGATCGACCGGGTGGTAGCCCCAGCCGACGCCGATCGCCCGCGCGCCGGCGTCGCGGGCCATCAGCATGTCGAAGGTGGTGTCGCCGATCATGACGGTGGCGTCGGGGCCGTAGCCGAGCTCGTCGCAGAGCTGCCGGATCATGGCCGGATGGGGCTTCGAGGGCGCGTCGTCCGCGGTGCGGCTCGCTGCAATCAGGCCGCGCAGCTCGAAGGTGTCGAGAAAGCGCTCCACCCCCCGGCGGGAGTTGCCGGTGGCGAGCGCGAGCGTGACATCGGAGCGGGCGGCAAGCGCCCGCAGCGTCTCCAGCGCGCCGGGATAGAGCGGGTCCGCGTGGGGCTCGGCCTGCCGGGCGCGCATGAAGGACGCGCGGAAGGCGGCGCCGATCGCGTCGACCGGGTGATCGTCGAAGCCCGCGCTCAGCCGCGCCACCGCCTCGGGCACGGACAGGCCGACGATGCCGACCACGTGCTCCCGCGCGGGCGCGGTGAGGCCGTGGCTCTCATAGGCCTCGGTCATGGCGGCGACGATGCCGTGCTGGCTGTCGAGCAGCGTGCCGTCCACGTCGAACACAACAAGCATCGCCACGCTCCCTTGACTCCGCCTCTCCGGCGCCGGGATACCGCCGCGGGCCGCATGGCACAAGCGGTCGCGTGGTCCCGGCGCGCCGGCGCCCTATTGTGACGCCCTCCACTGTGACGCTTTCAAGGAGCCCCCATGGCGCTGGACGACATCGCGCCCGTGTCGCCGCCCGCGGCCGAGTTCGCCCGGCGCAAGGCGGTCGCGGCCGCCCTTCGCGACGTGGACGCCGGCGAGGACCCGAACGCCGCGGCGAGCGCGCTCGGCGTGGACCGGACGACCTTCGACGGGCTCGCGGCGCAGGCGGCCGAGGCGCGGCGGGCGCGGCTGAGCGCCACCCTGCCGCTGCGCTTCCACGACGCGCCGGAGGACGCGGAGAAGGAGATCCATCAGGACCTGTCGGCGCTGGTCTCCACCGGCGACGGCGAGGGGCTGTGGGTGGGCGCCGACGAGGGCGCGGCGCTGGAGCGGCTGATCGCGGAGCGCGGCGTGGACGGCCGCATCCTCGGCTATGGCGGGCACAAGCGCTTTCAGCTGAAGGACTTCTTCGACTTTCCAAACGGCACGGACGAAGAGGCGGACGTGGAAGGCCTCGCCATCTCCGACGGCTATCTCTGGGTGGTCGGCTCGCACAGCCTGAAGCGGCGCAAGCCCAAGCGCGGCCAGACGGCGGAGGAGGCGCTGGAGCGGCTGACCCAGGTGGTGCGGGAGGGCAACCGCTTCCTGCTCGGCCGCATTCCGCTCGCGGCCGGCGACCGGCCCGGCGTGCTGGAGCCCGTGCGCAAGGCTCCCGCCATCGACAGCGCCTCGCCGAAGCGCAAGGCCGGCTGCGTGGCCATGGGGCGCAAGCACAGCGCGCTGTCGCGCCTGCTCGCCCGCGACGTCCACCTCGGCCCCTTCATGCGCACCCCGTCCAAGGACAACGGGCTCGACATCGAGGGCGTGGCGGTGCGGGGCGACCGGGTGTTCCTCGGCCTGCGCGGGCCGGTGCTGCGCGGCTGGGCGGTGGTGGTGGAGCTGCGCGTCGCGGCCAAGCGCTCCGGCGCGCTCAAGCTGACGCCGGTGGACGAGGACGGGGCGCTCTACTCGAAGCACTTCCTCGATCTGGACGGGCTCGGCGTGCGCTCGCTGATGCTCGAGGGACAGGACCTGATCCTGCTCGCCGGCCCCACCATGGATCTCGACGGCCCGGTGCGACTCTACCGCTGGCGCGGGGCGCTGGCGAGCCAGGACTCCTCCGTCGTGCCCCGCGCGCAGGTGGAGCGCGTGCTGGACATGCCCTTCGGCGAAGGCGTGGACCATGCGGAGGGCGCGACCCTCATCGCGCTCGCGCCGGGCGAAGCTCCGACGCTGGTGGTGGCCTACGACACGCCGGCCGCCGACCGGGTGCTGCTCGACGGCGACGGCGCCCTCGCGGACGTGTTCGAGCTGCCGGAGCACTGGTGACGCCTATCGACTTTTGTCGGACTGCCATTTGTGATCGGGAGACCATAATTAGCATCATCGATAATGAGCACGGAGCGAAAGCGATGCAGCTGTTCGATGATGGCGGTTCCGAGTCCATCTACGCGGCGGAAGGTTATTGGGGCTTCATGGGCGCGGAGGCCGGATACGGCGAGGTCACCCGCCCCGGCGGCTTCAACTGGGACACGTTCCAGGAGGGTGTGAACGCCACCGGCGCGTCCGTCGGCTATGATCCCCTTCACGCCGAAGACATGATCCCCGGGATGGTGTCGACGGTCCTGTTCTCGATCGAACTGCCGGGCGTGACCTTCGACGGCGGTGGCGGCGGTGGCGGCGGCGCGGACTTCAGCGGCGTCACGGGCGGCGTGTCCGGCGGCGGCTTCGACTTCAGCGGCGTGACCGGCGGCGTCTCCGGTGGGAGCAGCGGCGGCTCGGTCGGCACGGTCACGGTCGGTCCGCTCGAGACCATCTACGTCGAGACCAACGCGGAATGATCCCGATGAGGGCGCTCAGGCGAGCGCCCTCATCGCCTCCTCGATCGCGGGCAGCGCCCGCTCGGTCGCTTCCGCGCCCAGCTGGATCGCCTCGTCGGCGCGGTGGAACTCGAACAGGCCGATCCGCCCCAGCCGCGGGCTCACCATCACGTCCGGCGGATCGCCGGCGAGCCGCGAGCGCGAGATGCGGTCCTGGGTGATGTTGAACGCGTCCACCAGCATGGCCGGCAGGCCCGGAGCGCCGGGCTGGGACGCGTTGACGCCGACCGGCGGGCGCTCCTCCGCGGACCGGCGCCCGCGCCGCAGCCGGATGCGGCGGAACCGCTGTGGCGCTTCGACGACGGGCTCGGGCTCCGCCTCGTCGCCCGCCTCCTCCTGCGCCTGGATCACGGTGCCCCGGCCGGCGATCTCCGTCTGGAGATTGACCGCCAGCACCATGCGGCCGCCGAGCGCCCGCGCCGCCGACACCGGCACCGGATTGACCAGAGCGCCGTCCATGAGCCAGCGGCCGCCCACGCGCACCGGCTCGAAGATGCCCGGCAGCGCGTAGGACGCCCGGAGCGCGGTGGAGAGCCGCCCGCGGCCGAGCCAGACCTCGTGCCCGGCGCCGAATTCGGTGGCGATGGCGACAAAGCGGCACGGCAGCTGCTCCATGGCCACGTCGCCGAGATGGGTTTCGAGCTGCGCCCGCAGCCGCCCGCCCGAGATCAGGCCGGCGCCGGCGAAGCGCACGTCCAGCATGCCGAACATGCGGCGCCGGGTGAGCGAGCGCGCCCACGCCTCCAGCTCGTCCAGCTTGCCCGCCGCCCAGCACCCACCCACCACCGCGCCGATGGAGGTGCCGGCGACGATGTCCGGCGTGTAGCCGGCCGCCTCCAGCGCCCGCAGCACGCCGATGTGGGCCCAGCCCCGCGCGGCGCC
>NZ_JBHTMX010000250.1:0-3594 GCF_042679725.1 Methylopila musalis | reverse complement strand
GGAGGTCGAGTTCTTCGGACGGGAGGTCATCCCGCTCGTCCGCGAGCTCGAGGCCGCCCGCCGCCCCGTCTCCGCCGCAGCCTGAGGAGGCCCGTCCATGAGCGGCCAAGCCAAACTCTCCGTCGTGGGCGCCGAGCCCAAGAGCGTGCCCGGCCCGAAGCGGCCCGCCTCCCCCGCCCACGTGATCCGCGACGACGCCGAGGCGCTTGAGGTCGCCGGGCGCGTCGCCGCCGAGATCGCGCCGGGGGCAAGCGAACGCGACCGCAACCGGGTCTGGCCGCTGGCCGAACTCGACCTGTTCTCCCAGAGCGGGCTGTGGTCCATCAACGTGCCGAAAGCCTTCGGCGGACCGGAGGTCTCCTACGCGACGCTCGCCAAGGTGATCGAGATCGTCTCGGCGGCGGATTCCTCCATCGGCCAGATCGCCCAGAACCATCTCGGCGTGGTGGCCGCGATCCGCACCGTCTCCGACGAGGCGCAACAGAAACTGCTGTTCGGCGAGATTCTGAAAGGCGCCCGCTTCGGCAACGCCTTCTCGGAGTATCACTCGAAGCGCGCGGCGGAGTTCGAGACCACCTTCACCGACGAGGGCGACCACGTCCTCGTCACGGGCCGGAAGTTCTACGCCACCGGCGCCCTGCTCGCCCATTACGTGCCGATCGTGGCGCTCGATGGCGAGGGCCGCGCCTGGTACGCGATCGCCGACCGCAGCGCGCCCGGCCTGACCGTGATCGACGACTGGTCCGCCTTCGGCCAGCGCGGCACGCTGTCCGGCACGGTCGTGCTCGACAAGGTGCGCGTGCCGAAGACCCATCTGGTCCCCGGCTACAAGGGCTACGACCGCCCGACCGCCGACGGCGCGATCTTCCAGATCATCCAGGTCGCGGTCGACGTCGGGATCGCCCGCGACACGCTCGACGAGACCATCCGCTTCATCCGCTCCAAATCCCGCGCCTGGGTGGACAGCGGACAGGAGAGGGCCTCGGACGATCCTTACGTGATCCATTCGGTCGGCGACCTGCAGATCAGGCTTCACGCGGCGCAGGCGCTGCAGGAGCGCGCGGGCCACGCCATCGACCGGGCGGTCGCGGACCCGACGGCCGAGACGGTGGCGGAGGCGCAGATCGCCACGGCGGAGGCCAAGGTGCTCTCGACCGAGATCGCGCTGCTCGCCGCCAACCGGCTGTTCGAACTCGCCGGGACCCGCTCGACGCTGGCCGAGCACAATCTCGACCGGCTGTGGCGCAACGCCCGCACCCACACCCTGCACGATCCGGTGCGCTGGAAATACGCCATCGTCGGCAACCACGCGCTGAACGGCGTCGCCCCGCCGCTGCACGCCTGGAGCTGAACGGCTCGGGTCAGTGCCCCGGCGCCTCCCCGCCGCCCGCGGCGGGGCGCCTCAGCAGCGGCGTGAGGACCACGAGCGCCGCGAACAGCAGGCCGAGCGCCAGGAACAGGTCGGAGAAGGCGAGCACCAGCCCCTCCCGGCGCACCATCAGCGCCATCTGCTTCACCGCCGCGAGCTCCGCGTCGGAGCCGAGCCGGGCGGAGAAGGCCTGCGTCATGGACGTCATGGTCTCCTCCGCCGCCTGCCGGCCCCAGACCACGCTCTCCCTGAGCCGCGCCATGTGCAGGTCCTGGCGGTCGTTCAGGAAGGTGTTGATGAAGGCGAGCCCGAAGGCGCCGCCGAGATTGCGCATCAGGTTGAACAGGCCGCTGGCGTTCTTCAGCTTGTCCGGCGGCAGGGTGCCGAGCGCCAGCAGGTTGATGGGCGCCATGCACATCATCAGCGACACGCCGCGCAGCGCCTGCGGCCAGAACAGCTCGCCGAAGGCCCAGTCCTTGGTCAGCCATGTCAGTTCGAGGCAGGACAGCGCGAAGCCGCAGAAGCCGAGCCCGATCAGCCAGCGTGGATCGATCTTGCGGGACAGGATGCCGACCGGCGGCGCGGCCACGAACATGAACAGGCCCGTGACGAACACCGTCTCGCCGATCTGCAGCGAATCGTAGCCCCGCACCCGGCCGAGGAACACGGGATAGAGATAGGTCAGGCCGTAGAGCCCGACGCCGAGCACGAAGGTGAGCGCCGAGCCGACCGCGAAGTTTCGGTCGCGATAGGCCCCGAGATCGACCAGCGGCTCCTCCACCGTGAAGCAGCGCCAGAAGAAGGCGACGCCGCCGACGAGCGACACCACGCTCAGCCAGCGGATGGCCGCGTCCTGGAACCAGTCGTCGCGGGCGCCTTCCTCCAGCACGTATTCGAGGCCGCCGAGGAAGGCCGCCAGCGCCACCAGCGCCACATAGTCCAGCCGGCGCAGCAGGCTGTGGTCCGGCCGGTCGAAATCCACCATGGTCCAGGCGATGGCGGTGGCGATGACGCCCGGCACCACGTTCACCAGAAACAGCCAGTGCCACGACATCAGCTGGGTGATGTAGCCGCCGACCGTCGGCCCGATGGTGGGCGCGAGCGTCACGGTCAGGCCCACCAGCGCCATGATCATGGGCTGCATGCGCTTCGGGAAGATGGCGTAGGCCGCCGCGAAGGCGGTCGGGATCATGCCGCCGCCGATGAAGCCCTGCAGCGCGCGGTAGACGATCATCTCCGGCAGGGTGGTGGCGGTGGCGCAGAGCGCGCTCGCCAGCGTGAAGCCCGCCGCCGACAGCGAGAACAGCACCCGCGTCGACAGCGCCCGGCCGAGATAGCCGGACAGCGGGATCATGATGACTTCGGCGATGAGGTAGCTGGTCTGGACCCAGGAGATCTCGTCCGGGCTCGCGGACAGCCCCGCCTGGATCTCGGCCAGCGACGACGACACGATCTGGATGTCGAGGATGGCCATGAACATGCCGAAGATCAGCGCGAAGAAGCCGATCAGGCGACGCGGCGTGACCTCGGGTTCAAGGGCTGGTCCCGCGTCCGGAGCCGAAAGCGTGGGGCGGGCCGACTCGCGGGGGACGCGGTTCGTGTCGGCTCGCCTGTCGTCGCCGGGGGGGACGGCGTCGTCGCTCATGGGTCCGGTTCCGGACGCGGGGGCCGGTCAGCGCTTCGCGGGGGCGGAAGCGCTGATCTCGGGTGTCTCGGGCGTGGTGCGGATGTCCACCGTCGCGACGACGGACAGGCCCGGCCGCAGCCGGCCCTTGCGCACGTCGTCGGGATCGATGCGGACGCGCACGGGCACGCGCTGGACGATCTTGGTGAAGTTGCCCGTGGCGTTTTCAGGCGGGAGCAGGCTGAACACCGCGCCGGAGGCGGGCGCCAGACTGTCCACCACGCCATGGGCGTCGTGTTCGGGATAGGCGTCGACGGCGAGCGTCACCCGCTGGCCGACGGCGATGTCGCCGAGCTGGGTCTCCTTGAAGTTCGCGTCCACATAGACGCGGTCGAGCGGGATCACGGCGAGCAGGCGCTTGCCGGGCGTCACGTAGTCGCCCGCCTGCACCGAGCGGTTGCCCACCACGCCGTCGAACGGCGCGCGGATGACGGCGGCGTCGAGGTCGCGCTGGGCCTGGGCGCGGGCGACGCGCAGCTCGCCGAGCTGGCGCTCCGCCTCGCCCTTCTGGGCCTCCAGCACCGCGCGGTTGGCCTGGGCC
>NZ_JBHTMX010000249.1:0-3598 GCF_042679725.1 Methylopila musalis | reverse complement strand
CGCCCCCGGCCGGCGGCTCCGCGGGCGGCTCGGGCTTCGGCGGGTTTGGCGGCTTCGGCGGTCGCGCCGCCGCGGCGCAAGCCGTGACGCCGATCCAGCTCGACGGCGGCGACTTCGACGCCTTCGAGCGGCTGCTGTCCGACGTGCAGTACGCCTATTCCGAGCAGGACCTCGCCAAGCTGAGCCGTCTCGCCAGCGCCGAGATGGTGGATGTGTTCCGCGACGACCTGGACCAGGACCGCGAGCGCGGCGTGGTGAACCGCGTGCGCGACGTGAAGCTGCTGCAGGGCGACCTGTCGGAAGCCTGGCGTGAGGACGCCCGCGACTACGCCACCGTCGCCATGCGCTACGGCCTCGTGGACGTGGTCGAGGACCGGGCCACCGGCCGCCTCGTGGACGGCGATCCCAACCGCCCGGTCGAGGCGACCGAGCTCTGGACCTTCGTGCGCCCCCGCGGCGGCGCCTGGACGCTGTCCGCAATCCAGCAGGCCGCCTGACGGCCCCGACGTTCCTGACGGACGAGATGTACGAAGCCCCGGATCGCCGATCCGGGGCTTTTGTCATGGGTTCAGCGGCGAATTGGAGTTCAGCGCGGCGTGCCGGGGGTCGGGGCCACGCTGCCGTCCTCGAGGATGATGTCGCCCGGCTTCTGGCCGGGGCCGCAATCGCCCACGCGCCGGTTCTCGATCACGGTCTTGCGCACGGTCGGCCCGGCGGCGTCGGGCAGGCCCGTCAGCGTGGTGGTGGTCTCGATCGTCACGCTGGTCGTGAAGTCGCCGGTGATCCGCCCGCGGCCCTCCGCGGTCAGCGGCCCCACCTTGCACAGGGTCTCGGTGGCGTAGCCGTCCGCGGTGCGCGTCACCTCGTTCT
Organism: Methylopila musalis; assembly: GCF_042679725.1. NCBI lineage: Bacteria > Pseudomonadati > Pseudomonadota > Alphaproteobacteria > Hyphomicrobiales > Methylopilaceae > Methylopila > Methylopila musalis. The sequence continues at coordinate 2,728 of NZ_JBHTMX010000249.1, read as the reverse complement.
TCGTGCAGCTGACGGCGCCCGCGGTGGTCTCGCGCGCCTTGCGGTCCGTTGTGGCGTCGATGCACTGGCGCGCCGTGGTGACGCCGTCCTCGGTGCGGCTGACGGATTCCCACAGGCCCGGCGCGCGGGCGGGGATCTCCTCCGCGGCCAACGCCGGGCCCGCGAAGACGCCTATGAGCGTGAGAAAGGCGATGGATGTGCGTGCGCGTGTCATGGGGCGTCTCTCCTGCGCGGTGTCGCAGGCGAAACAGATAGGGCGGCCGTCGCCGGCCGCCCCTCCGCCATCCGAACGATGCGGACGGCTCACTCCGCCGCGGCGCGGAAGCCCGGCGCAGCGTTGCGCACCTCAGCCTCCACGTCGCCGAAGTTCTCGAAGTTGCGGGTGAACATCTCCACCAGCCGGCGCGCGGCCCGGTCATAGGCCGCCGCGTCCGCCCAGTTGTCGCGCGGCCGCAGCAGCTCGGGCGCGACGCTCGGAACCGCCACCGGCACGGCGAAGCCGAAATTCGGGTCCACATAGGTCTCGGCCTCGCCGAGCCGGCCGTCCAGCGCTGCGGCGAGCAGCGCGCGGGTGGCCTCGATCGGCATGCGCTGGCCTTCGCCATAGCCGCCGCCGGTCCAGCCGGTGTTCACCAGCCAGCAGGTCACCTGATGCTCGTCGATCAGCCGTTTCAGCAGCGCGCCATAGACCTGCGGCGGCCGGGGCATGAAGGGCGCGCCGAAACAGGTGGAGAAGGTGGCCTGCGGCTCCTTCAGCCCGGTTTCGGTGCCCGCCACCTTGGCGGTGTAGCCGGACAGGAAATGGTACATCGCCTGCGCCGGCGTCAGCTTGGCGATGGGCGGCATCACGCCGAAGGCGTCGGCCGTCAGCATCACGATGTTCTTAGGCAGGCCGGCGCGGCCCGTGGCGCTGGCGTTGCGCACATAGCGCAGCGGATAGGCGGCGCGGGTGTTCTCGGTCAGCGAGCCGTCGTCATAGTCCGGCTGGCGGGTGACCGGATCGAGCGGCACGTTCTCGAGGATGACGCCGAAGCGGCGGATGGCGTTGGCGATCTGCGGCTCGGATTTCGGCCGCAGCCGGATGGTCTTGGCGTAACAACCGCCCTCGAAGTTGAACACGCCGTCCTTGGACCAGCCGTGCTCGTCGTCGCCGATCAACGTGCGCGACGGGTCCGCCGACAGTGTGGTCTTGCCCGTGCCCGACAGACCGAAGAACACCGCCACGTCGCCCTCCGGCCCCACATTGGCGGAGCAGTGCATGGGCATGACGCCGCGCTCGGGCAGCAGATAATTCAGCACCGAGAACACGGACTTCTTCATCTCGCCCGCATAGGCCGTGCCGCCGATCAGCACGATGCGCCGGGTGAGGTCGATGGCGATCACGGTCTCGGAGCGCACGCCGTGGCGCTCGGGATCAGCCTTGAAGCCCGGCAGGTCGAGGATGGTGAGTTCGGGCGTGAAGTCCGCCAGATCCGCGCGGGCGGGCGGGATCAGCATGGTGCGGATGAACAGCGAGTGCCACGCGTATTCGGTGTAGACCCGCACCTTCAGCCGGTGCGCGGGATCGGCGCCGGCGTTGAGGTCCTGCGCGAACAGCTCACGGCCGCGCGCATGGGCGATGAAGTCGGCCTTGAGCGCGTCGAACTGCTCGGGCGTCAGCGCGGCGGCGTTGTCCCACCAGATGGTCCCTTCCGTCTCCGCGTCCCGCACGATGAACTTGTCCTTGGGCGAACGGCCGGTGTGGACGCCGGTCTCCGCGGCCAGCGCGCCGCTGGACGACAGCATGGCCTCGCCGCGGCGAAGCGAGCGCTCCACCAGCACCGGCGGCTCGAGGTTCCAGTTGAGCCCGGCGAGCTCCTCGAAGCCGAACGCCTCCGCGCCGTGCGCCTCGTTCCATTCGCCGATCTGCCGCAATGTCGTCTCCATTGTTCATCCGCGCTTCCCGCGCGCTCCTTCATGCCTTTAGGGTCAGATAAAACTGGCCTAAGCATGGCGAGAAACCCAAGTCGGCGGCAAGCTGGCGATGTTTCTCCTTAGGTCTACATATTCCGATATCGTTATCTGGACTTCACGCCGACTTTCGTATGCGGCGTGAGATTTTCGCGAACACATGGCGACGACTTGTGAAGACCGGCTGAAATGAAGCCGATCGACTTACAGCTTCGCTGAAAGGAGGCTCAGCCCCGTTCGCGGGCGACGCCCACCAGCCGCACCAGCTCCTTGCGCACGTCGGTCGCGGTTTTCGCAGGCGTCGCGAACGGCAGGTAGAGCGCCCGTCCGTCGAGCCCGATCTCGACGCCGAGCGGGTCGCAGCCCTCGAAGCGCCACGCCCCGTCCGGCGCGCCGAGCAGGGCGGTGGCGTAGAGCCGGGTCGCGTCCGCATGATCCTCGTTCATGTGCGCGACCACCCCGGCCTCGGCCTCGATGAGCCCGGCGGCGTCGGAGACGTCGGTGGCGAGATCGGCCCACGGCAGCTCCACGATGCGGCCGAAGCCCGCCACGAGATGGGCGCTCGACGGCTCGAGCCGCAGCATGCGGAAGTCCGCGAAGTCGAAATAGCCGGCCGATTCGGGCTGGCGCGCCAGCCAGCGGGCGCGGCGCGCCTCCTTGTCCGCCGCGGCCACGCGGCCGATCACGCTGACGCGCGGATGGGCGAGGGGATCGCCGGCGCCGCTTTCCGCGAACAGCAGGCTCGCCCGCGGGTCGCGCGCCAGATTGGCGGCGTGCC
>NZ_JBHTMX010000248.1:0-3682 GCF_042679725.1 Methylopila musalis | reverse complement strand
CGGCGGGGCGCGCGGCTTCCGCGCGCGGAGCTTCTGAGGCGGGCGCATCGGCGGCCCGGCGGGCGCGGGCGGGCGCGGAGGCCGGGATCGGACCGGAAATCAGAAACATTGCGTCCTCTCCCTCCTCAGGGCGGCCCTTGCTCTCAACGGGTCAGCCGCGATCCGTGAAACATCAACCAAATCTTAACCATAGGTTCCGTCCAGATTTCCACTAAGGAAAGTACGGATGGATTCGCTAAAGTCCAGCGCCCGCGATTCGTTCCCGCTCGCCCCGATACGCTCGGACCCCGAGGCCGCATGCCGCTCTTCTCCCCGGCCCCGGACGAACCGGCGGCCCCGCCCGTTCTGGACGTGCTGCGCGCCGTGGGCGAGGCGGCCTATGTCTGGGACGTGGCGTCGGACAGCCTGATCTGGACCGCGAACGCCGCCGAGCTTCTCGGCCTGACCGACCGATTCCCCATCGACACCGCCACCCGCTACGACGCCCTGATCGATCCCGAGGCGCTGGCGACCCGCCGCTCGGCCGTGTTCGGCGCCTCCGCCCCGGATGCGGGCGAGGGCGCGCCGTTCGAGGTGGAGTACGCCATCCGCCGCGGCGGCCGGGCGCGCCGGCTCTGGGTGCAGGACCGCGGCCGCTGGTATGCGGGCGACGATGGACGCCCGGCGCAGGTGGCGGGCGTGGTGCGGCTGCTCGGCGCCCATCACGAGCGGGCGGAGCAGCTCGCGATCGCGGCGCGATTCGACCCGCTGACCGGCCAGATCGCCCGGCCGCGCCTGCTGGAGATCGCCGAGGCCGCGCTTCAGGCCGGCGCGCGGATGCAGACGCCCTCCGCCTTCGCGCTGGTGGCGCTCAGCAATCTCGGCGCGATCAACGACGCCTATGGTTTCGCGCTCGGCGACCGGGCGGTGATGGAGGTGGCGCGCCGGCTGCGCGGCGTCATGCGCGGCGGCGATTCGCTCGGCCGCTTCTCCACCTCCACCTTCGGCCTCGTGCTGCAGGAATGCGACGGGCCGGACCTGCAGGTGGCCGCCCGGCGCTTCGTCGCCGCCGTCAACGAGGAGCCGCTCACGACCGAGTTCGGCCCGGTCTCGGTGCGGATCGCCGTTGGCGGCGTGGTGGCGCCGCGGCACGCCCGCGACGTGAAGGAGCTGGTGGACCGGAGCCGCACCGCGCTGTCCCGTGCGGTCGGCGCGGTGTCCGCGTGCCACATCTACGCCCCCGATCCCGAGCGGGAGGAGGCGCGGCGCAGCAACGTGCGGCTCGCGGACGAGCTGATGCAGGCGATCAACGCCCGCCGGCTCACGCTCGCCTTCCAGCCCGTGCTGCGCGCCGCCACCCGCGAGGTGTGCTGGAGCGAGGCGCTGGTGCGCGTGCGCACCGCCGACGGCAAGGTGGTGTCCGGCGGGCCGCTGGTGCAGGCGGCGGAGGAGGTGGGCATCGTCCACGCGCTCGACCACCGGGTGCTCGATCTCGCCATCCGCCATCTGGCGACGACGCCGGGCGCCCGGGTCGCGGTGAACATCTCGGCCTCCACCACCAGCGACGTGGCCTGGATGGACGCGCTGACCTCGTGGCTTACGCTTCGTCCGGATCTGGCCGAACGGCTGATGGTGGAGATCACCGAGACGGTCGCCATCGCCGACCTGTCGGTCACCGCCGGCTTCGTCGACGGCCTGCGGGAGCGCGGTGTGAAGGTGGCGATCGACGACTTCGGCACCGGTCACACCTCGTTCAAGGCGCTGAAGGAGCTTGCGATCGATCTGGTGAAGATCGACGGGTCTTTCGTGAAGGACCTGGCGGGCCCGACCGACAGCGGCGCCTTCGTGCGGGCGCTGCTGGCGCTGTCGCGGGAGCTCGGCTTCGAGACCGTGGCCGAGCAGGTGGAGACCAGGGAGGTCGCCGACCTGCTCACCGACTGGGGCGCGACCTATCTCCAGGGCGACTTCCTCGCCGCGCCGGCGCTGCCGGCGGAGGGGTGAGCTTCAGCGTCCATATTAAGTGGGCTGGGGCCACGCCATCGCACCGCTCGTCATGCCCGAGCTTGTCTCGGGCATCCACGATTTGGCCATCTACGTTTGCACCCAGCGAACAGTCGTGGATGCCCGGCATGCGCCGGGCATGACGGTATGCGTAGGGCATGACGGTTGAGGCGGTTTTCCGACCGGCGCCTCAGCGCCGCAGCCGGGCCTCGATGCGGCGGAGGTCGGCCATGTCGGCCGCGACGCGCTCGGCGAGCCGCTGGCGCAGCGTCTCCGCAAGCGCCGGATACTCGTCGAACAGGCGCAGGAACAGCGGGCGCGCGATGCGCAGCACGTTCGCCGCGCCGGCCGCCACCGCCGTCGCGGGCCGCTTCAGCTCGGTGATGAGCGCCATCTCGCCGATCAGCGCGCCGGCCTCCACCCGCCGGCCGCGGCCGTCCTCCGGCTTGCCCCGGAACAGGTCGATCGCGCCCGACATCACCACATAGCCGCCGTCGGCGCGCTGGCCCTCCCGGAACAGCGTCTGTCCGTCGCGAAGCGTCTGGCGGTCGGCGGAGAAGGCGATCAGGCGCAGGGCGTCGTGGCCGAGCGCGTCCAGCACCGGCGCGCGGCTCAGCGTGCGAATGTCGTCCTCAAGCGCCAAGCCGCTCCCCGCATGTCGTCACGCACGCTACCCCTCAGGGCACGAGCTTGTAGCCACCGGCCTCCGTGACGAGCAGACGCGCGTTGGACGGATCGGCCTCGATCTTCTGCCGTAGCCGATAGACATGCGTTTCCAGCGTGTGAGTCGTCACGCCCGAATTGTAGCCCCACACTTCCTGAAGAAGCGTTTCGCGCCCGACCACCGAGGAGCCCGCCCGGTAGAGGAAGCGCAGGATCGCGGTCTCCTTCTCGGTCAGGCGGATCTTGGCGTTCTTGTCGGTCACCAGCATCTTGGCGCCCGGCTTGAACGTGTAGGGACCGACCGCGAACACGGCGTCCTCGCTCGCCTCGTGGCTGCGGAGCTGGGCGCGGATGCGGGCGAGCAGCACCGCGAAGCGCACCGGCTTCGACACATAGTCGTTGGCGCCCGCCTCGAGGCCGAGGATCTGGTCGGCGTCGGAATCCTGACCGGTCAGCATGATCACCGGACCGCGGAAGCCGTCCCGGCGCATCATCTTCACCGCCTCGCGGCCATCGATGTCGGGCAGGCCCACGTCCATCAGCACGAGGTCGATGTGGTCGCCGCGGGCCTTCGCGATGCCCTCGGTCGCGACGGCCGCCGTGTCGGCTTCGAACTCGTCGTGCAGATTGAGCTGCTCGGCGAGTTCCTCCCGGAGGTCGGTGTCATCGTCGACGACGAGAATCTTGCGCTTGGTGGCCATTTACGAGTCATCTCCGGCTGCGGACGCCGCATTGTCATTCCTGGGGGTGAACTAGTGCACGGCCCCCACGCTCGGCAAGGCGGCGAGACCTTAAAAGCCGCCCGCAAACTGTAGGATCACACGTTTCTGATTTGGATGTCAGCATGCCGAAGCCGTTCCGCGCCGTGTTCGTCCGGGCGCTCACAGGCGATCGCGCCCGGGGCCGGCTCATCGCCGGCGGCCTTCATCTCCCGTGCGCGCTCGGGCCGGCCGGCATCGTCGTCGACAAGCGCGAGGGCGACGGCGCGACGCCCCGCGCGGCGCTGAAGATCCGCCGGGTCTGGCGCCGGGCGGATCGG
>NZ_JBHTMX010000247.1:0-3721 GCF_042679725.1 Methylopila musalis | reverse complement strand
AGCCGGCGAGCGTCAGCGCGGGGCGCAGCGGCCCCCCGACGCCGATGGCGCCCTGCAGCCGGACCACCGGCACCACCGGGCGGTCGCCGCGTAGGCGCTCGGGAAGGACGGGCGCAAGCGCGCGGCGGAGGGCGTGGAGCGGGGTCGACATAAGGCGGAGATAGGATGCGGCCCGGGTCCGCGCAACCGGCGCGCCGGGGTCATGAATGCGTGATGAATGCGGGTCTCAGACCGCGTTCAGCGCCCCCCGGCCAGAGTGCGCCACATGAGGACGCCCGGTCCTTTGGCCCCCGCATGACGCGGCGGGAACGCAGCCGGGGGTCCTGACGGGCGTCACGCCCCTTGGGAGGACATCATGGTTCGCACGTTCGTTCTCGCCGCCGCCCTCGCGCTCGGCGCCGTCGCAGCGGCGCCCACCGCGGCCTCCGCCGGCGACGTGGTGATCGGCGTCGGTCTCGGCGGCCCGGCCTATTACGGCGGCGGCTATTACGAGCCGGTCTATCACCGCGGCTACCCCCATTACGGCCCGCGGCGCGACTACGGCCCCCGCCGCTACTACGCCCCGGCGCCCTATTACGGCTACCGCGCCCAGCGTCCCCGCTGCCGGGTGACCACCGTGCGCTCCTGGGACGGCTGGCGCTACGTCACCCGCACCCGCGAGGTCTGCAGCGCCCCGCGCCGGTATTACCGCTACTGATCCGGGGGGCTCCCCCGCGCCCGTCACAGCGGAAGCGTCGCCTGCCCCCGCTGCACGGCGAAGGCCTCCGCGGTGGCGGCGCCGTCCGGCCCGTGGAGGACGAACGGCGCCGACAGCGTCAGCGCGCCGCGCCGGCCCTTTCGGCCGGCGACGATGAGGCGGATGGCGGGCCCGTCGGCGCGGGCCTGCACCGGCTTCAGCCGGAGATCGCCGAACCGGCCCTCGAACGCCGCCGTAAGCTCCCCAAGCGCTTCCGGCCGGTGGATCATCACCGCGTGTCCGCCGGGTTTGAGCAGGCGCGCGGCCGCGCGGGTCCAGACCTCCAAAAGCCCCTCGCCGGCCGCATGGGCCCGCGCCTTGTCCGCCTGCGGCGAGGCGCGGAACCGCCCCACCGCATCGAAAGGCGGGTTCGCGACCACCAGATCGAACGTCTCCCGCTCCGCCTCGCCGAGCCCCGGCCGGCCGACCGCGCCCACATCGCCGGTCAGCACCGCGGCCTCGACGCCGTTGCGTCGGGCGTTCTCGCGCGCGAGATCGGCGGTCGCGGGGTCGATCTCCACCAGCAGGGCGCGGCCCGCGCCGGACAGCGCCAGCGACAGCCCGACCGCGCCGACGCCGGAGCCGAGATCGGCGACGTGGTCGCCGGGCGTCAGCAGGCTCCGGGCGGCGGCGGTGAGCAGGGCCGCGTCGGTGCCGACCCGGTGGCCGTGGCGCGGCTGGATAAGGCGCAGGCGCCCGCCGAAGAACCCGTCCTCCGTCCGCTCGTCGACCGCGGCGGGCTCCGTCGCGCTCACGGCCGTTCGGGGCGCAGCTCGTGGCCCACGCCGCGCTCCGCCAGCACGCGCCGGGCGCGCGCCTCGTCCTCGTCCGGCACCATGACGCGGGCGGCGAGAATGCCGAGCGAGCCTTCCAGCACGCTCATGGCGCCGTCGAGCACCAGATGCTCGACGCCCTCCTCGTCCAGCACGGCGCGGACGAAGGAGAGCAGCACGCGGTCATTGCTTCGGACGAGTTCCTGCATGTCGGGTCCCGTGTGGGTTGCGCCAGATGTCGAGCATGGGGCGGCGGCCGCGTCCCGGCAACGCCGCCTTATGGTTCGCGCCGCTTTACCATTAGGGCCGAAATCGCCCCGAAGGCGCCCCACTTTCGCCGACGCGGGCGGGCACAACCGAACCGTTCCCGATCACACCGATCTGACGGGCCCTTGATCCGATGCGCACCGAACTCGTCTGCCTCGTCGCCGCCCTGTTCCTTCTGGCCTTCGCGTCGGAGCAACTGATGGCCGCCAAGGCCGCGCTCGGCGTCGGCTGACCGGAGCGCCGCGCTTTCCCGCTTGCCCCCCCGAGCCGCGATGGCTAGGGTCCGCCCACGTTTTCAGACCGTCGAGGAGCGGCAGGGTTTGGGTGTGGCAGCGCCGTTGGACGAGCGCAGGGAGGCGGCCTCCGCCTCCGGCATCGATCCGCTGATCGAGCTCGTCGCGTCGGGCATGGAGCGCGTCAACGCCGTCATCCTGTCGCGGGTCGGGTCGGACGTGGCGATGGTCCCGGACGTCGCGAACCATCTCATCACCTCCGGCGGCAAGCGGCTGCGCCCCATGCTGACGCTCGCGACCGCAGCGCTGTCCGGCTATTCCGGCGACGGCCACGTCAAGCTCGCGGCCTCGGTCGAGTTCATGCACACCGCCACCCTGCTGCACGACGACGTGGTCGACGGCTCGGAGATGCGGCGCGGCAAGCTCGCCGCCCGCATGCTGTGGGGCAACGGCGCCAGCGTGCTGGTGGGCGACTTCCTGCTGGGCCAGGCCTTCAAGATGATGGTCGAGGTGGGTTCGCTGGAGGCGCTGCGCATCCTCGCCGACGCCGCCGCCGTGATCGCCGAGGGCGAGGTGATGCAGCTCGCGGTCGCCAAGAACATGGCCACCTCCGAGGACGACTATCTCGCCGTGGTCCGGGGCAAGACCGCCGCGCTGTTCGCCGCCGCCTGCGAGGTCGGCCCGGTGATCGCGGACCGGCCGGCCGCCGAGCAGGCCGCCGCGCGGGACTACGGCATGAATCTCGGCGTCGCCTTCCAGCTCGTCGACGACGCGCTGGACTATGGCGGGCTCGAGGACAAGCTCGGCAAGAAGGTCGGCGACGACTTCCGCGAGGGCAAGATCACCCTGCCGGTGGTGATCGCCTATCGCGAGGGCTCCGAGGACGAGCGCGCCTTCTGGCGCCGCGCGCTGGAGGACGGCCGGATCGAGGACGGCGATCTGGAACAGGCGATCCGCCTGCTGCGCCGCCACGGCGCGATCGAGGCCACGCTGGCGCAGGCCCGCCGCTACGGCGCCGCCGCCCGCGCCGCCCTCGCCCCGTTCGAGAACCGCCCCGTGGTCGAGGCGCTGACCGACGTGGTCGATTTCGTCACCGCCCGCGCCCACTGACGGCACGGCGGAAGACGCGCCCCTCTTCCCTTGTCCCGGCCTTGAGCCGGGACCCATTTCCGCCGACGGTTGGGACTGAAGCGCCCCGGTCGTCGCGCCTTGTTCTGAAAGCCCAGCGGTTCTGGGTCCCGGCTCAAGGCCGGGACAAGAAAAGGGGCGCGATCGCTTCGTTTATACTTCCGCGTCGCGCGAATAAATTGCGGAGATCACTTCCGCGGGCCGAACAGCACCACGGCGGCGCCCAGCAGCACGATGGCGGAGCCGGCGAGGTCCCAGCGGTCGGGGCGGACGCCTTCGACCGCCCAGAGCCAGCCGATCGACGCCGCCACGTAGACGCCGCCGTAGACGGCGTAGGCGCGGCCGGCGGCGTCGACCTCGACCAGCGTCAGCAGCCAGGCGAAGACGACCAGCGACGCGAGGCCGGCGGCGAGCCAGAGCGGGGAGGCCTGCAGCCGGAACACGGCCCAGAAGGCGAAGCAGCCGGCGATCTCGCACAGCGCCGCGGCGACGAAGACGAGGGCGTTCACCGCGCGCCGCGCCTCAGCGCAGCAGCGTGGAGCGCACCCACCAGGCGGGCGCCGCCGCCGACAGCGCCCGCGCCT
>NZ_JBHTMX010000246.1:0-3759 GCF_042679725.1 Methylopila musalis | reverse complement strand
CGCGCCGTCCGCCGAGCAGCCCGCGCCGGGCCAGACTCCCGCCGGAACGCCCGACGAGGCCGCCGCGCCGCAGGGCGGCGAGAACCCGTCGGCGCTGGCGGTGGACCCCGCGACGCTCCCCCACGACCTGTCCCCCTGGGGCATGTTCATGGCCGCGGACTGGGTGGTGAAGGGCGTCATGATCGGCCTCGCCTTCGCCTCCGTGGTGACCTGGACGGTGTGGCTCGCCAAGTCGCTGGAGCTCGCCGGCGCCAACGCCCGCGTGCGCCGCGGCCTGCGGCTGCTCGCCGGCTCCCGCTCGCTCGCCGACGCCCGCTCGGCCTTCGACGGCCGGGGCGGCGCCATCGCGAGCTTCGTGGCCGCCGCCGACGCGGAGGTCTACGCCTCGGCCGACGCCTCCTCGCCCGAGGGCGTGAAGGAGCGCGTCGCCTCCCATCTCAGCCGGCTGGAGGCGCAGGCCGGACGGCGGCTCGCCATCGGCACCGGCGTGCTCGCCACCATCGGCTCCACCTCGCCCTTCGTCGGCCTGTTCGGCACGGTGTGGGGCATCATGAACTCGTTCATCGGCATCTCGAAGACGCAGACCACCAACCTCGCGGTGGTCGCGCCCGGCATCGCCGAGGCCCTGCTCGCCACCGCCATCGGCCTCGTGGCCGCCATCCCGGCGGTGATGATCTACAACGTGTTCGCCCGCGCCATCACCGCCCACCGCGCCAAGCTCGCCGACGCCTCGCAGGCGGTGCAGCGGCTGGTGAGCCGCGATCTGGACCGGGCCGCCCATCCGCGCCTGTCGCGCGCGGCGGAGTAAGCGTCGATGGCCGGGAAGGTCGACGAGAGCGGCGGGGACGACCTCGCCGACAACGCCGAGATCAACGTCACGCCCTTCATCGACGTGATGCTGGTGCTGCTGATCATCTTCATGGTGGCGGCCCCGCTCGCGACCGTGGACGTGGGCGTCGATCTGCCGGCCTCCACCGCCCGGCCGCAGCCCCGGCCGGACAAGCCCGTCTACCTGACGGTGAAGTCCGACATGCAGGTGGCGCTCGGCAACGAGATGGTGGGGCGCGACCAGATCGGCCCGGCGCTGGCGCGCGCCACCAAGGGCGACAAGGAGCAGCGCATCTTCCTGCGCGCGGACAAGACCGTCCCCTATGGCGAGCTGATGGGCGTGATGAACGACATGCGGCGCGCCGGCTACCTGAAGATCGCGCTGGTCGCGATCGAGAGCGTCGGCGGCGGCGATGGCGCGCGCTGACGCGCTCAGCCTGCAGGGCGGCCCGAAGACCGGCGGCGCGGACGTCGCCCGCTGGGTCGGCGCCGGCGCGGTGATCCTCGCCGCCCATGCGGGCGTGCTGATCTTCGCCCAGCGCCCGCCGCAACCCACGGGCTTCGAGACCCCGCCCGCGATCGAGATGGACCTGATGCCTCCGCCCTCCGGCGAGACGCAGGAGCTCGCCGCGAGCGAATCCGCCGCGGTCCCCGAGTCCACGCCCGACACCACGGATCCGATCGAGCCGGACGCGGAGATGCTGCCCGAGCTTGAGACCGACACGCCCCCGCTCGACGAGACGGTGGAGACCGTGGAGGCGGAGGAGACGCCGCAGGAGGTGGCCGAGCTGCCGCCGGACGTGGCCGAGGTTCCGCCGGACGTCACGCCCGAAGTCGCCCTGCCGCCCGAGCAGACCGTGACCGCGCGCGAGATCGAGGAGCCGAAGCCGGCCCCCGTGGTCCGCAAGCGCGAGACGCCGAAGAAGCCGGAGCGCGAGCCGGTAAAGCGCGAAGCGCGCAAGCCGCCCGCCGTGCGGCCGCCGGCCACCGCTTCCACGCCCTCCAGCGGCTCCATGGGCTCGTCCAACAGCGCCGGCTCCGCACGCGCCTCGGCCGACTACGGCCGTCGCCTGCACGCGCTGCTCGCGGCGCAGAAGCGCTATCCCGCCGCCGCGCAGGCGCAGCGGATGCAGGGCCGCGCCGTGATCCGCTTCACGGTGAACCGGTCGGGCTCCGTGGTCAGCCAGTCCATCGCCCAGAGCTCGGGCTACGCCGTGCTGGATCAGGAGCTTCAGGCCATGCTGCGCCGCGCCGCCGGAGGCTTCCCGCCCATGCCGGCGGACATGGCGGGCGGCAGCAAGACCTACACGGTGCCGATGTCGTTCTCCTTCCGCGGCTGAGGACACGAGACGACGGGCGGCCGCCGGTCGCCCGTTCGTCATCAAAAGGCGCCATGACGCAGGTGCGGTTTCGCCCTATACTGCGCGGCGACGACGGGTTTTCCGCCCGCCCACCCTTCTGGACGCTTCATGCCCATCTTTGAAATCGTCGTTCTGATTGGCCTCGTGCTTCTGAACGGCTTCTTCGCCATGTCCGAGCTCGCGGTCGTCTCATCCCGTAGACCACGTCTCAAAATGCTGGCGGAGGGAGGCAGCACAGGCGCCGGACGCGCTCTGACGCTGGCGGAGGATCCGGGCAGCTTCCTGTCCTCGGTGCAGATCGGCATCACGCTGATCGCGATCCTCACCGGCGTGGTCGGCGAGGCGGCGCTGGCGGAGCCGCTGGCGCAGTTCCTGTCGGCCTCCACCCCGCTCGACGCCTACGCCCGCCCCATCGCCAGCGGCCTCGTGGTGTTCGGTGTCGGCTATCTGTCGCTGATTCTGGGCGAGCTGGTGCCGAAGCGCATCGCGCTCGCCGATCCCGAGCGCATCGCCTCGCTGGTGTCCGGGCCGCTGTACCTGCTGGCCCTTGTCGGCAAGCCCTTCGTGGTGGTGCTCGGCGCCTCGTCGTCGCTGGTGCTGAAGCTGCTCCGGGTGAAGGAGCAGGACGGCAACAACGTCACCGAGGAAGAGGTGCGCAGCGTCATCGCCGAGGGCGTCGCCGCGGGCTCGATCGAGCCCGTGGAGCGCAAGATGATCGAGGGCGTGCTCGGCCTCGCCGACCGCCCGGTGCGCTCCATCATGACGCCCCGCCGCGACGTGTTCTGGATCGACGTCACCGACGATCTGGAGACCATCAAGACCGAGCTGTCCGAAAGCCCGTTCTCCCGGGTCGTGGTGGGCAAGGACGGCTCCATCGACGATCCGGTCGGCATCCTGCACAAGAAGGACGTGCTGACCACGCTGATCACCGGCCAGCCGTTCGAGGTCGCGACCGCGGTGAAGGACCCGCTCTACGTGCCCGAAGGCGCCTCCGCGCTCTCGCTGCTGGAGCTGTTCAAGAGCCAGCCCTCCTCCACCGCCTTCGTGGTGGACGAGTTCGGCGGCTTCGAGGGCATCGTCACCTCCCACGACGTGCTGGGCGCCATCGCCGGCGCCCTGCCCGAGGAGCACGAGACGCCCGAGGACCAGGACATCCGCCGCCGCGAGGACGGCACCTACATGGTGGACGGCCGCGCCTCGCTCGACGCCGTGACCGACACCTTCGCCTTCACCATCCCGGCCGAGGACCAGGGCGAGTTCCACACCGCCGCGGGCCTCGTCATCGCCGAGCTGGGACGCATCCCCGTCGAGGGCGACACGGTGGAGATCGGCGGCTGGACCATCGAGGTCATCGACATGGACGGGCCGCGCGTGGACAAGCTGATGTTCCACAAGACCGACGCCCGGGCCGGAAACACGCCCGCCGGCGTCGGCGTCTAAGGCGCCCGACCGGGTCGGGGCGCCGATGTTCGACCGCCCCTCCCGCCTCCGGCCGCCGGAGGCGGAGATCGACGCCGCCCTCGCCCGCCTGCGGACCGAGCTGCTGCGCCGGCCGGCCGCTCCCTCCGCC
>NZ_JBHTMX010000245.1:0-3797 GCF_042679725.1 Methylopila musalis | reverse complement strand
CCGCTCGGCCCCTGCGACGGCGCGGCGCTGGTGCGCGACATCGCGGAAGCGCTGGCGGAGGGCGACGGCGAGGCCGCGCCGGTCGCCCGCAGGCTCGACCACATCCTGGCGACGGTCGCCTGCCACGGCTCGGTGCGGGCCGGACGCAAGCTGAAGCCGGACGAGATGAACGCGCTGCTGCGCGCCATCGAGGCCGAGCCCGCCGCCTCCACCTGCAATCACGGCCGGCCCACCTTCGTGCGCCTGTCGGTGGCCGATCTCGAAAAGCTGTTCGGCCGGCGCTGAACGCGCCGGCCGTCGTGGCGTGGGGTGTCCGCAGGCCGTCACAGGCCGCGCGTCACTCGGCGGAGATCGGCGTCTTCTCCACGGGGTCGTTCCGGGTCTTCCACAGCGAGACCCCGACGCCGCCGGCGATGAGCGCCAGGGTGACGCCGAGCGAGATCGCCGGATCGACCTTGCCGAAGAAGTGCGCCCAGAAGATCTTCGCGCCGATGAACACCAGCACCAGAGCGAGCGCGTATTTCAGATAGGCGAAGCGCTTCGCCATGGCCGCCAGCGCGAAGTAGAGCGCGCGCAGGCCGAGCACCGCCATGATGTTCGCCGTGAACACGATGTAGGTGTCGGTGGTGATGGCGAAGATCGCCGGCACCGAGTCGACCGCGAACACGAGGTCGGCGATGTTGATCACAACCAGCGCCAGGAACAGCGGCGTCGTCCACAGCACGAGCTTGCCGGTGGCCGGGTGCGGCTGGCGCACGAAGAAGCGCTCGCCATGCAGCTCCGGCGTCACGCGCATGCGCTTCGACAGCCAGCGGATGGCCTTGTTCTCGCCGATGTCGGCCTCTTCGTCGCCCGCGAACAGCATCTTCACGCCGGTGAAGGCGAGGAAGGCGCCGAAGACCAGCAGGATCCAGTCGTAGTCCTGCACCAGCGCCGCGCCGACGCCGATCATCAGGCCGCGCAGCACCAGCACGGCGAGGATGCCCCACACCAGCGCCCGGTACTGGTAACGCGCCGGGATCGCGAAATAGGCGAAGATCAGCGAGATGACGAAGACGTTGTCGATCGAGAGCGCCTTCTCGATCGCGTAGCCGGTGTAATAGTTCATGCCGGCTTCGGGGCCCATGGACCACCAGATGTAGCCGCCGAAGGCGACCGCGACGGCGATGTAGAACAGCGACAGCTTCAGGCTCTCGGCGACGCCGAGCTCCTTGCCCTTGCGGTTAAGCACGCCCAGGTCGAAGGCGAGCAGCACGCCCACGAGGGCGAGGAAGGCCAGCCACAGCCAGGCCGGCTTGCCGACAAGGTCGGCGAACAGGAAGGAAGGCGCGAGATCGGCGATCATGCGGCGTCAAGGTCCTCAAGGTGGAGGACGGCGGCGAGCGTCGACGCGGACGCTGCGCCACCGCCCCGGAACGGGGTTGGGTGGGCAGTCCGACATCGCGTTCTTTCACTCGAAGGAAAGGACGCCAGAGGGGCCCGGACCGATCTGACGGTCGGAAAAATGGAGCAGCGCGTGCGCTGCGGCAAGACCCCCACGCGCGGTTGACGCGACCGTGATCGGGCGCGCCCTCGCCTCGAGCCTCAGTAGAGCGTGGCGGCCATCAGCGCCGGCTGCCTGGCGTCATATTCCGCGCCGTCGATGGTCGCGCGCGAGATGTCGGTCAGGATGGCGCCGACGCTCGGGAGCTCGTGGCGGGCGACCCGCGCGCCGGGGCTCCACAGCTCCGAGCGCAGCAGCGCGCGGGCGCACTGGAAGTAGACGCTTCGGACCCGGATGCGCAGCACCGACCGGGGCGCCTGTCCGCCGACCGCGAAGCGCGCCAGCAGGTCCGGCCCGGCGAGTATCTCGGCGTCTCCGTTCACCCGCAGCGTCTCGTCGACGCCGGGGATCAGGAACAGCAGCGCGACGCGCGGATCCTCGACGATGTTGCGCAGGCTGTCGATGCGGTTGTTGCCGCGCCGGTCCGGCAGCAGCAGCGTGCGCTCGTCCTCGATGTGGACGAAGCCGGCGGCGTCGCCGCGCGGCGACGCGTCGAGCCCGCCCGGCCCGGCGGTGGCCAGCACCATGAAGGGCGATCGCTCGATGAACGGCCGGTAGAGCGGGTGAACGTGGTCCACCTCCTTGATCCGCGAGCGCGGAACCGGCGCGCCGTAGAGCGCGTCCAGCTCCGCGCCGGTGGTGACGCGCCCCTCGTCCCCGATCATCCGATGGTCTCTCCCCACAGCCCGAACAGGCATCCTGTCCGGAGGTTCAGGCGGCGCGCAAGGTGAAGCGCGGCGCATCGACGGTTGATTGCGCCGTCCCGCTCCCGCACACAAGAAAGTCCTTGCGATTCGCGAACGATCGAGGCCGCCATGCTCGAACAATCCGCCGCCGATCTGGTGATCCGCCTCGCCGCCGTCTACGCGCTGGCGGGCCTGTTCGCCGGGCTGACGCTGCTGGTGCTGCTCAGCGTCGTCCGGCTGGTGCAGATCCCGAAGCTGCTGCGCACCGCGCTCTACGCGGTCTATGCGCTCACCGCCGCGGGCCTCATCGCGGCCTGGGCGGCGGGCGCGCTGCAGCCGCCGGCGGCTGCCGCGAACCAGGTGGCGGCCGCGGCCGAGAGCGCCAAGGCCTTCGACGCCCGCAACAGCGCCATCGTGGCGGCGGATTCCGGGCAGGTGCCCGTCGGCCAGAGCGGCGTGGTCTACATCCAGGTGCCGGACATGGACGCCCGCTTCGCGGCGGAGGACCTGTGGCGCTCGCTGAAGGAGGCGGGCTTCCAGTCGCCCGGCATCGAGCTCATCACCGGCCGCTCGCCCTCGGAGCCGGAGGTGCGCTACTTCAACGACGCCGACCGCCCGCTCGCCGAGCAGGTGGCAGCGCTTGCGGCGAAACACGGGCTGAAGGGCTCGGTGGTCAAGACCATCGCCAACTACAAGGCGCCCCCCGGCCAGATGGAGTTCTGGTACCCGCGCTGAAACGCCCGCGCCGTCAGGTCTGGTCGTAGATGACCCACGCCCGGGCGCAGCGTCGGACGCCTCGGGCGGCGACAGCCCGCGCAGGTCGCCGACGGGCGTGTCGTCGTGGATCAGCCGGACGCCGCGCCGGCTCTCGGGCGCGTCGCGCTGCGGCAGCAGCCACAGATTTTAGAACAGCGGCAGCCGCCCGGGCTTCGGCAGGAGCGGGCTAAATCCCGGCTCCGCTGAGAGCGTCGCCAGATCGAACTGGCCGAGGACGGAGAGCGGCGTCGAGCGGTCGGCGGCGTCCGCGCCTTAGCCGCCCATTTCTCGGCCTCCACCTTACGCTCGTCCGGGCTGAGGCCCATGCCCAGAACGTCGGCGCCGCCGTCCTGCCCCTGCAGCTTCATCAGCGCGTCCACTCTCTCACGGGCGAGATCACGCCGACGCTGGTGGGTCTCGATCAACTTGCGGCTTTGCCCCCGACATCCAGGGCGTCGGAACGCCGGCGCACGACCCGGCGCGCCGGCAGGGACAGGGCGGCGGCCGCTCTCCCGCGCCGCACGATCGGCCACGGATTCCCACTCCCTATCGGTCACAGCCGTTCTGCGCCAGAACGCTCACGCCGCGCGCAGCAGCGTCACCCTGGTGTCGCCGTAGAGGCGGGTCTCCAGCGTCTCGAAGCCGTCGAGGGCGGGGCAGTCGGCGTCGGCCGCCTCCTCCCACACCGCGAGCGCCCCCGGCGACAGCCAGCCGCCGGCGCGGGCGGAGGCGAGCGCCTGCTCGCCGAGGCCCCGGCCATAGGGCGGATCGCAGAACACGAGATCGAACGGCGCCACGGTCCCGATCGGGCC
>NZ_JBHTMX010000244.1:0-3832 GCF_042679725.1 Methylopila musalis | reverse complement strand
AGCGGTCTCTCGCCCGCCAACACTATGACCCACCCGAGACACACAGGGACCCAGAAACGCTGGTGTTTCCGGGTGAAGTTGAGCGGGTGCGGCTCGTTTTGCAGGCGGAGACGTATCTGGGTCCCGGCTCAAGGCCGGGACAAGGGAAGGAGAGGCGCGCGCTCAGTCCGCCTGCGCGGTGGCGCCGAAGCTGCGCGGGGCGGGGCTGACGATGCGAGGGCCGCCGGTCTGGACCTGGTAGACCGCGAGCGCGCGCTCGTTCGGGCCATCGGGGCGGAAGCGGAACGCGCCGTCCACGCCGACGAAGCCGGAGGCGTTGGACAGCGTCTGGTCGCTGAGGCCGCGCTCGCCTTGCGTTTTCACGATGGCGGCGGCGAGCGCCGTGGCGTCGTAGGCGAGCGAGGCGGCGCGCACGGGCTCGGAGCCGTACTTCGCCCGGTAGCGCTGGGCGAAGCCGCGGAAGCCGGCGTCGTCGGGCGCGGCGAACCATGCGCCCGCAAGGCTCGCGTCCCGGGTCAGCGCCGGATCGTCCCAGAGGCCGGTGCCGAGCAGCTTCAGCCGCTTGAGGTTGGCGCCGTTGGCCGCGAGCAGGCCCACCACCGTCGGCACCGCCTCCGCCGTGTCGGGGATGAACAGCGCGTCGGCCTGCGGCAGCGCGCTCGCCACCCGCTCCACCGGCCCGGCCATCTTGGACTTGTCGGCGCCGTAGCGCTCCAGCGCCACCACCCGGCCGCCGGCGCGCGTCACCGCCTGCTGGAACGCCGCCTCCGCCACCGCGCCGTAGCCGGTCTCGGGAATCAGAGCCGCGAAGGAGCGCTTGCCCTGGGACGCGGCGTAGGACACCACGCGCTGCACGTCGCTCTCGGGCAGGAAGCTCAGCAGATAGACGCCGCGGGCCGCCACGTTGGCGTCGGTGGAGAAGGCCACCACCGGCACGCCCCGCGCCCGCGCCGCCTGCCCCGCGCCCTGCACCGAATGGGCGAACAGCGGGCCGAGGATGAGCTTGGCGCCCTCGTCGGCCGCCGCCTGCGCCGCGGCCTGCGCGCCGGAGGAGGAGCCGCCGTCGTCCTTGACCAGAAGCTGGATGTCGGGGCCGTCGAACTCGGACAGCGCCAGTTCCGCCGCGTTCTTCAGCGCCGCGGCCGCGGCGCCGGCGTTGCCCGTGGCGGTGGAGGGCAGGATGAGCGCGACCTTGACCGAGCCCTGCCCCACCGTCGGCGCGGGCGCCGGCAGCGGCTCGGCGGAAACCTGCGGCGTGGGCGCGCCCTGCAGCGGATCGAGCCCGCTGTTCTCCCCGCCGCCCCCGGCGCAGGAGGCCAGCGCCAGCGCGGCGCCCGCCGCCAGCAGCGCGCGCTTCAGGGACCGTCCGTCGAACGTCATGTCGTCGCCACCGTCGTTCGGCCGGACGCCCCCGCGCCCGACGCGCCGATTGCCCCGAGGGTCCACCCCGCCGCCTCGCCCCGCTTTCCGCCGGAGCGCGCGGCCGATAGACTGTCGTTTCGTGGTAACCGACGAGCGCTTCCATGCCAAGGCCCGCCCCGGCCGAGACCGATCCCGACGCCGAATCGTCCCGCTCCCGCTCCTATCTGGTGGGCGGGCATCGGCTCGCCGCGCCCGCGCTGTCGCCCGGCCTCCACGTGGTGGCGACGCCGATCGGCACGCTCGGCGACATCACGCTCCGGGCGCTGGAGACGCTGGCCGCCGCCGACGCGGTGCTGTGCGAGGACACCCGCGTCACCGCCAAGCTGCTCAGCCATTACGGGATCTCCACCCGGCTCGTCGCCTATCACGAGCACAACGCCGCCGAGATGCGGCCGAAGATCATGGCGCGGATCGAGACCGGCGAGCGGCTGGCGCTGGTGAGCGACGCCGGCACGCCGCTGATCTCCGACCCCGGCTTCAAGCTGGTGCGCGACCTCGCGGCGGCGGACCTGCCCGTCACCCACCTCCCCGGCGCCTCCGCCGTGCTCACCGCGCTGGTGCTGGCGGGCCTGCCCACGGACCGCTTTTTCTTCGAGGGCTTCCTGCCGGCGAAGCAGGCCGCCCGCCGGGCGCGGCTCGCGGAGCTCGTCCGCATGCCCGCCACGCTGGTGATGTTCGACACCGGGCCGCGCGTGGCCGAATCGCTCGCCGATCTGGCGGAGGCGTTCGGCCCCCGTCCAGCAGCGCTGGCGCGGGAGCTGACCAAGCGCTTCGAGGAGGTGCGCCGGGGCGCCCTGACCGACCTCGCGGCGGCGCTGGCGGAGGAGCCCGCGCCCAAGGGCGAGATCGTGCTGGTGGTCGGCCCGCCCGACGAAGAGGCGCCCCCCAGCGCCGACGATCTCGACGCGCTGCTCACCGCCGCGCTCGCCCGCGCCTCGGTCAAGGACGCGGTGGCGGAGGTCTCCGCCGCGACCGGCCTGAAGCGCCGCGACGTCTACGCCCGTGCGCTCGATCTCGCGAAGACCGGCGCATGAGCGCAGGCGGCGCCTCCGGGAGACGACGCGCCGCCGTCGCACGCGGCCTGTCCGCGGAGACGCTGGTGGCGTGGCGCCTGCGGCTGACCGGCTGGCGCATCCTCGCCCGCCGCTTCTCCGACGGGCCGGGCGAGGTGGACCTGGTGGCGCGCCGGGGCCGCACGCTCGCCTTCGTGGAGGTGAAGGCGCGCGACGACGCCGACGCCGCGGTCCTGGCCGTCACGCCCCGGCAGCAGGTCCGCATCCGCCGCGCCGCCGAAGCCTTCCTTGCGCGCCATCCCGCTTATGCCGGATACGTGATCCGATTCGACGTGGCGCTGGTCGCGCCGCGCCGGCCGCCCCGCCTGCTGCGAAACGCCTTCGGGCTGTAGCGCCCGTCTTCAGGAGTCCGTTCCATGCCGCTTCGCGTCGCCGTGCAGATGGACCCGATCGAGCGCATCAACATCGCGGGAGACTCCACCTTCGCGCTGATGCTGGAGGCGCAGGCCCGCGGCCACACGCTGCACGTCTACACGCCCGAGCGGCTCAGCCTCGCCGACGGCGAGGTGGTGGCCCGCGCCCGGCCGGCCGAGGTGCGGGACGTGGCCGGCGACCACGTGACGCTCGGCGACGAGACCCGGCTCGTGCTCTCCCGCGACGTGGACGTGGTGCTGCTGCGGCAGGACCCGCCCTTCGACATGGCCTATGTCACCACCACCCATCTGCTGGAGCGCGTGCACCCGAAGACGCTGGTGGTGAACGATCCGGCCCATGTGCGGAACGCGCCGGAAAAGATCTTCGTGCTCGATTTCCCGCATCTGATGCCGCCGACGCTGGTGACCCGCGACCGGGCCGAGCTCGACGCCTTCCGCGAGGTCCACGGCGACATCGTGGTGAAGCCGCTCTACGGCAACGGCGGCGCGGCGGTGTTCCGCCTGACAGGCGACGACCTGAACTACGGCTCGCTGTTCGATCTGTTCTCCACCACCTTCCGGGAGCCGTGGATGGCGCAGAAGTTCCTGCCCAAGGTGTCGGAGGGCGACAAGCGCATCCTGCTGGTGGACGGCGTCTTCGCCGGCGCCGTGAACCGGGTGCCCGCCAAGGGCGACCTGCGCTCCAACATGGTGCGCGGGGGCGCGGCGGCGGCGACCGACCTGACGCCGCGCGAGCGCGAGATCTGCGACACGCTCGGGCCGGAGCTGAAGCGGCGCGGGCTGATCTTCGTCGGCATCGACGTGATCGACGGCTGGCTGACCGAGATCAACGTCACCTCCCCCACCGGCATCCGGGCGGTGAAGCGGCTCGGCGGGCCGGACGCCGCCGCCATGACTTGGGACGCGATCGAGGCCCGCCGGGCGGGGGCCGGCGCATGAGGCCGGTGCGCGCCGCGGCCGCCG
>NZ_JBHTMX010000243.1:0-3888 GCF_042679725.1 Methylopila musalis | reverse complement strand
CGTTGTGGCGTCGAGGCCCGCCGACGACGCGCGCACGGCGAGAGCCGCCCCCGCGACGCCCACCGCCACCGCCGCCCCGGCGAGGCCGAGAACGATGCGGCGCATCCGGTCCGGGTCTCCCATTCCCGGCGCGGCGCCGGGGGATCAAGGCGGGCCGCTTATAGCGCGGCTCCTGCGCCGGCTCCAAACGGGGCCGTCCAAGGTCGGCTTTTCGCAACCGCGAAGGCGGCCCTATGATGCGCGCGTTGCGCCCGCCTGTCCGATCCGACCTCCCCGGAGACCGCCGATGACCCACGCCGCCGACGCGCCGCTGTGGACCCCTTCGCCCGAACGCCGGGCCGCGAGCGCGCTCGCGCGTTTCGCCGCGCTCGCGGGCGAGCGGGCGGGCCGGGACCTCACGGAGTTCCGCGCGCTGCACGCCTGGTCGATCGAGGATCGCGAAGGCTTCTGGGATCTGGTGTGGGACTTCGGCGGCGTCATCGGCGACAAGGGCGGCGTGCTGCTCGAGAACGGCGACGCCATGCCCGGCGCGCGGTTCTTTCCGGAGGCCCGGCTGAACTTCGCCGAGAACCTGCTGCGAGGCGTGGGCCCGGACGACGCGCTGGTGTTCCGGGGCGAGGACAAGGCCGAGGCGCGCTGGAGCTTCGACCGGCTGCGGGCCGAGGTGTCGCGGCTGCAGCAGGCGCTGAAGGCGGCGGGCGTCGGGCCGGGCGACCGGGTGGCGGCCATGGTCCCGAACCGGCCGGAGACCGTCGCGTTCATGCTGGCGACCGCCTCGCTCGGGGCGGTGTGGTCGTCCTGCTCGCCGGATTTCGGCGAGCGCGGCGTGCTGGACCGCTTCGGCCAGATCGAGCCCAAGGCGTTCGTCACCGTGGACGGCTACTGGTACGCCGGCAAGCGCATCGAGATCGCCGCCAAGCTGAAGCCGATCGTGGACGCGCTGCCGACGGTGGAGACCGTGGTGGTGATCCCCTATCTCGGGATCGCGGAGGAGGTGGCGGCCTCCTTGCGCGCCGGCGTGACGCTGGAGGCCTTCACCGAGCGCTTCCCGGCGACGGAGCTGACGTTCGAGCGCCTGCCCTTCGCCCATCCGCTCTACGTGCTGTTCTCCTCCGGCACCACCGGCGTGCCGAAGTGCATCGTGCATTCGGCCGGCGGCGTGCTGCTGCAGCATCTGAAGGAGCATCGGCTGCACTCGGACGTCGGCAAGGGCGACCGGGTGTTCTACTTCACCACCTGCGGCTGGATGATGTGGAACTGGCTGGTCTCGGGGCTGGCGGCGGAGGCGACGCTGCTGCTGTTCGACGGCTCGCCGTTCCACCCGAGCCCGGCCGTGCTGTTCGACTTCGCCGACGACGAGCGCATGACCTTCTTCGGCACGTCGGCGAAATGGATCGACGGCGTGAAGAAGCAGGGCCTCACGCCCCGCGAGACCCACAGCCTCGCCACCGTGCGCACCATCGCCTCCACCGGCTCGCCGCTGGCGGACTCGAGCTTCGACTGGATCTACGAGGCGGTGAAGCCGGACGTGCAGCTCGCCTCCATCTCGGGCGGCACCGACATCGTGTCCTGCTTCGTGCTGGGCGACCCGCTGGAGCCGGTGTGGCGCGGCGAGATCCAGGCGCCGGGGCTCGGCCTCGCCATCGCCGTGCTCGACGACGACGGCGCGCCCATGGCCTCGGGCAAGGGCGAGCTCGCCTGCGTGAAGGCGTTCCCCGCCATGCCGATCGGCTTCTGGAACGACCCGGACGGCGCGAAATACCGCGCGGCCTATTTCGAGCGCTTCGACAATGTCTGGGTCCACGGCGACTTCGCCGAATGGACCGAGCACGGCGGCCTGATCATCCACGGCCGCTCCGACGCCACGCTCAACCCCGGCGGGGTGCGCATCGGCACGGCGGAGATCTACGCCCAGGTCGAGAAGATGGAGGAGATCGTCGAGGCGCTCGCCATCGGGCAGGATTTCGACGGCGACGTGCGGGTGGTGCTGTTCGTGCGGCTGGCGCCCGGGGCGGAGCTGTCCGACGACCTCGTCAAGCGCATGAAGGTCCGCATCCGCGAGGGCGCCTCGCCGCGCCACGTGCCGGCGAAGATCGTGGCCGTGGCCGACATCCCGCGCACCAAGTCCGGCAAGATCGTGGAGCTCGCGGTGCGGGAGGTGGTCCATGGCCGCCCGGTGAAGAACAAGGAGGCGCTCGCCAACCCTGACGCGCTCGACCTGTTCGCGGACCTCGCCGAGCTGAAGGACTGAGCCGGCAGGGGCGTCAGCCCCGGCGGAGGCCCCAGACCGCGATCGCCGAAAGGCCTGCGGCGATCAGGGCGTTGTAGCCCGCGAGCGACAGGCCGAGGAAGCGCCAGGCGGCGCTGTCGCAGGGCACGATGCGGGTGCCGCGCATGCTCTCCATCAGCCCGCCCACGGACGAGGGGGCGGCGTTGGCCCCGGCGCAGCTCGCCGGTCCTGGCCAGAAGCCCCATTCCACGCCGGCGTGGTGGACGCCGAGCCCGGCGCCGACCGCGAACAGCAGCGCCACAAGGATCAGCGCGGCGCGGGCCGCGCCGGTCGTCCCGCCTCGCGCCAGAGCGGCGGCCGCGAGCGCCAGCGGCACGCCGAGGTAATAGGGCCAGCGCTGCCACAGGCAGAGCATGCAGGGCACGTAGCCGAACACATGCTCGAACACCAGGGCCCCGCCGATGGCAGCGGCGCCGATGACGGCGACGGCGAGCGCCGCGCCGGCGAGCCGGGAACGCGCGGAAGACGGGGCGGAGGGCGACGAGAGGGTCATGGCCCCTGTCATGACCGATCCGCGCGGTCCTGTCTCCCCTCACGCCGGGATGCGGCGCCCGCAGCCCGCGGCGGCCAGCCTCCGCCGCGCGCTGACGCTCCACGCTCGCGCCTCAGCGCCGCGCGCTTCCGGCGTCCCGTGTCCCGTATCCCTCTCCAAACGCGATCTCCCCGTCCGCCCGCGGACGTTTCCCGGCGCCCCGGTGTCCTGCGGGTCCGTGTCCTGCGCCCCGCATCCTGCGTCTCTGGGGTGCGCGCCCTGCGTCGGCGCAACGTCGTCGTGCGCCAAAGCATTGACCGAACGGTTCGGTCAGTGTTGCCGCGCAGCAGATATGCGTGCTATCGATCACTCGTGACCGAACCGTTCGGTCATGTTTTGCGTATCCAGTCCGATCCGAAGCGACGTTTGAGGAGAGGCGCGGCCGTCATGGCTCAGTCTCCGTTGTCCAGCCGGGGCCCGTCCGGGTCCGTCGCGCGTCTGCGGCCGACGAGCGCCGCGGATGTGGACGCGCGCGCGCCCGAGACGGACGACGCCGCCCGCCCCAACGAGGCGCGGGAGACGTCGGCGCCCGCCGCCGAGGCGGGTCCGCGCGCGGGCAAGACCTCCGGCTCGCGCAAGAAGCTCATCCTCATGGCCCTTGCGGGGCTCGCGCTCGGCGTCGGCCTCTGGCAGGGCGCGTCCTATTGGACCACGGGCCGCTTCATGGTCGAGACCGACGACGCCTATGTGGGCGCCGACATGGCGGTGATGTCCGCGAAGATTTCCGGCTACGTGGCCGAGGTCGCGGTCGAGGCCAACGCAGTGGTCGCGGCGGGCGCGGCGCTGGTGCGGCTCGACGACGGCGACGCGAAGCTCGCGGTCGAGGCCGCCGACGCCCGCATCGCCACACAGACCGCTTCGCTCGCCCGGTTCGACCGGCAGATCGCGGCCTCCGACGCGCAGATCCTGCAGGCGAAGGCGCAGCAGGTCTCCGCCGGCGCCGACCGCGGCCGCGCGGCCTCGGACTACGACCGCGCCCAGCAGCTCGCCCGCTCGAGCTACGGCAGCCGGCAGACCCTCGATCAGGCCAAGGCCGACCGCGACCGCACGGCGGCGGCGGTGGACA
>NZ_JBHTMX010000242.1:0-3909 GCF_042679725.1 Methylopila musalis | reverse complement strand
CCTGGCTCAGCGCCTCCGACCTGCCGCTGGCGGCGGACGGCGCGATCACGCTCCGGGTGGCGCCCGAGGCGGGGCCGCCGCCGGACGGCGGGCTGCTGTTCCATCCGCAGGTGATCGTGGCCGAGTTCGAGCGCCCGGCGCTCGCCAGCCTCCAGGCCTTCGACCGGGCGATGGAGAGCCTCGGGCTCGCGGACGGCGCGCTCGCCTACGCCACCGCGCCGGACGGCGCGCCGGTGCAGCACGGGCTGATCGGCGCGCTCAAGGCCCGTGGCGTCGAACTGCGCATCGTCGAGGGCAGGCTCGACGACCGCGACGTGATCCATCGCGCGCCGGGACTTCGGGTGCATCGCCGCCCCGAACCGGCGTTCGCGGGCGAGGTCGGCCGCGCGCTCGGCCATGTGACGGTGATCGGGATCGCGCCGGGGCCGGACGGCTGGCGCACGCCGGAGGCCGCCGCCGCGCTCGACCGCGCCACCGATCTCGTGGGCTACGAGCCCTATCTCGCCATGGCGCCGGAACGGCCGGGCCAGCGCCGGCATGGCTCCGACAACCGGGTGGAGCTGGAGCGCGCGCAGGCCGCGCTGACGCTCGCCGCGCAGGGGCGGAACGTCGCCGTGCTGTCCTCGGGCGACGCGGGCGTGTTCGGTATGGCGGCGGCGGTGATGGAGCCGCTCGACGCGGAGCCGGCGCGGTGGCCGGGCGTCGAGGTGGAGGTGCTGCCGGGCCTGTCCGCCATGCAGGCGGCGGCCGCGCGGCTCGGCGCCCCGCTCGGCCATGATTTCGCGGTGATGTCGCTGTCGCACTACCTCAAGCCGTGGCCGGTGATCGCGGCGCGACTGAAGGCGGCGGCGGAGGCGGATTTCGCGCTGGCGCTCTACAATCCCGCCTCGAAACTGAGGCGGGAGCGCATCGGCGAGGCGCTGGAGATTCTGCGCGGCTCGCGGTCGGCGGACACGGTGGTCGCGCTCGCCCGCAGCATCGGCCGTGCGGGCGAGGAGACCATCATCACCACGCTCGGCGCGCTCGATCCCGAGCTGGTCGACATGCGCGCGCTGGTGATCGTGGGCTCGTCCCAGACCCGGGCCTTCACGCGCGGCGACGGCCGGGTGTGGGTCTATACGCCGAGAACCTATCCCGGCGTATGAGCGCCGTGACGGCGCGCGTCAGTCGTCGCGCCGCTCGTTCGAGATCGCTCCGGTTTTCGGGTCGATGTCGAACTCCATCGTCTGGCTGTTCTTCACGCCCTTGACCTCCCAGCGGCCGTCATCGGCCTCGATGTGGGAGATGTCGGCGTAACCGGCGTCCCGGGCCTTCTGGAGCGCCTGATCGATGCTGATCCAGCCGGGGCCGATCGAGTCGGCGAAAGCGGGGGCGGCGGTGAGGGCGAGAGCCGCCGCGACGGCGAAAGCGGGCATGGTGCGCATAGCGCGTCTCCTGTTGAGAGAGGAACGACGCAAGCCATCGCACGCCCGCCGCCACAGCCGCCTGACCGCGGCTGTCAGCGTTTCGTAAGGCGGGCGGCCAAGTCCCGGCGGGACCGGGCTGCCCGGTGTTCCCAAGGCCGGGTTCAGACCACGCCGAAGGTCGGCGCCGCCGTCAGCCCCGGGCGACCCGGGAGCGGACGGCGGGCAGGAGTGTTCAGTCCGCCGGTCAGCTGACGGTGAACAGGAAGTCGTTGATCGACAGCGTGTTCACGCCGTCGAGCGTCGCGAACAGGACCTTGCTGTACTGCGTGCCCGTGCCGTCCTGATCGAGCCAGAGCCGGTGGGTCGCCGCGTCGAAGAACAGCGAGACCTTGGTCGTGGTCGCTTCCGTGCCGAGGGTGAAGGAGGTCGCGCTCTTCGACCCGAACCAGTATCCGAGCCCGATCTTGTCGCCCTGGGCGGACGAGAAGTCGGTGATCACGTCGCCGCGCCAGCTCTGATAGGCGTATTCGCCGTAGTCGAACACGTCGGCGCCGGCGCCGCCGGTCAGCACGTCGGCTCCCGCGCCGCCCTGAAGCAGGTCGTCGCCGGCGCGGCCGTCCAGAATGTCGTCGCCGTCGGCGCCGAAGAAGCTGTTGGCGGTGGCGTCGCCATAGGCCTCGTCGTCCACGGCGCTGAAGTAGAACTGCTCGATGCCGGAGAACTTGTCGCCGAGCAGCACGCCGTCGTTCTTGCTGGCGTCCGCCAGGTCGAGGATGGAGGAGATGGAGCCGTTGATGAACGCCTTGTCGACGCCGAGGCCGCCGATGAAGGTGTCCGCCTCGGGAACCGTGGTCCAGCTGCTGATGAAGTAGAAGGCGTCGTCGCCCGCGCCGCCGTCCAGCGTGTCGCGGCCTGCGTCCTCGTAGAGGCTGTCCGTGCCGTCGCCGCCGAAGAGCTTGTCGTCGCCAAGGCCGCCGGTCAGCACGTCGACGCCGCCCATGCCCTTGAGGGTGTCGTTTCCGGCCCCGCCGTTCAGCGTGTCGGAGTTGCCCGCGGCGGTCACGTTGTCCGCGCCCGAGCCACCTCGGAAGTCGAGCGCCTCGAAGCTGTTGATCTTGGCGCCGGCCTTGAACGTGATGGCCTTCGACGTGAAGGTGAAGGACTCGCCGACCGTCGACTGCTCGAAGCTCAGCTGCGCCGTGTCGAGGCCCTTCCCGCCGTAGGCGCTGTCGTTGCGGCCGACAGTGACGGTGTCGTTGCCGTCGCCGCCGTCCAGAATGTCCTTGTCGAGCCCCATGTCGTAGCCGTAGCCGAAGCTCAGGTCGCCGCCGCTGATGCGGTCGTCGCCGGCGCCGCCCTTGACGGTGTCGATGCCTGCGCCGCCGCCGATGAGGTCGTTGTCCGCGCCGCCGTCCAGCGTGTCGGCGCCGTCGCCGCCGTAGAGCGTGTCCGCGCCCTTCTCGCCCAGCAGCGTGTCGACGCCGGCGTCGCCGCTGAGGGTGTCGTTGCCGTCGCCGCCGAAGAGCGTGTCGTTGTCCGCGCCGCCATAGACGCTGTCGGAGCCGACGCCGCCATAGAGCTTGTCCGCGCCGGCGTCGCCATAGAGGGTGTCGTTGCTCTCGTTGCCGAAGAGCTGGTCGGCGCCGGCGCCGCCGCGCAGGATGTCGTCCAGCAGGCCGCCGGTAATCTTGTCCGCGCCGGAGCCGCCGGTGATGTTGAACTTCTCGAAGCCGCTGTAGGTGAACGCGTTTT
The DNA here is from genome assembly GCF_042679725.1 of Methylopila musalis. NCBI lineage: Bacteria > Pseudomonadati > Pseudomonadota > Alphaproteobacteria > Hyphomicrobiales > Methylopilaceae > Methylopila > Methylopila musalis. The sequence goes on along the minus strand of NZ_JBHTMX010000242.1, from coordinate 751 downwards.
TCACGACTGTCTTCACGGTGGGATCGCCGGCCACGAAGGTGAGCGCCGCCGTGCGTCCGGTGAAGTCGGCGACCAGCGTGTCGATGCCGGCGCGGTCCACGCCGTTCAGCACGCCGCCGTCCACCACGTCGCCGATCATGTCCGAGACGTTGCCCACATAGACGACGTCGTCGCCGGTGCCGCCGAAGATCTTGTCGGCTCCCGCGCCGCCGAAGATCGTGTCCGACCCCGAGCCGCCGTCCAGATAGTCGTCGCCGGCGCCGCCGTTCAGGGTGTCGTTGCCCTTGTCGCCCTTGAGCACGTCGGCGCCGCCCTCGCCGTTGAGCGTGTCCGCGCCGAAGCCGCCCGAATAGGTGTCGGCGAGGTCCTGTCCATAGGCGTAATCGTTCTCGAACCCGCCCGTGAACGTGTTCTTGACGCCGACCTGACCGTAAAAATATGCCATCGCATGTCCCCCGACGGGCGCCGTCGCCCGACGGCGGGATTAGCGTCGCGAAGCATCGACAGGGTCAATCCGTAGAAACGCGGATTGGCTTGTTTCTGGGCAAGTTCAGATCGCCGCAGGTTTCAGGTGGCGCGCATGGCCGGGCGCGTAGAGCGCGCTCGCGCCGCCGCGCGAACCGGCGAGCGCCGGACCGACCAGCACCAGCGCGGTGCGCTCGATCGCGAAGGGCGCGGCCTTCTCCACGATGTCGGCCAGCACGCCGCGCACGATCGCCTCGTCCGGCCAGGTGGCGCGCGCCACCACGGC
>NZ_JBHTMX010000241.1:0-3929 GCF_042679725.1 Methylopila musalis | reverse complement strand
CGCCCACGACGATGCCTGCGACCGGCGCCGCGGCGGCCACGCCGTCGAACAGCGGTCCGGTGTCCTTTGCGCCCCAGCGCGCGGGCGCCGGCAGGCGGGTGAAGAAGCGCAGCGCGTCGGCGACGGCGTCGGCCGCGCGGGCGAAGATCGCGGTGGGGTGTGGCATCGGCGTATCGCACATGCGAAAAGAAGGCGGGCGTCCGGCGTTTCTAGCATGGCGCCGCAACCAAGGCCCGCTTGGCGGCTCCGGATCCATCGGCTATGCGACGGGCCCGTGACATCGCATGCCGCATGAGGTTCCCATGGCGCTCACCACCGAGGCGCGCGTCCCGCCGGTCCAGACCGGGCTGCCGTTCGACGACATCCGGGCGCTGATGGCGCGCATGCCGGGGCCGTCGGCCCGGGCGGCGGAGGCCGTGCGCGCCCGCGAGGGCCAGCTCGTGAAGCCCGCCGGCGCTCTCGGCCGGCTGGAGCAGCTGTCCGAATGGCTCGCCGCCTGGCAGGACCGCAGCCCGCCGACCGTCGCCCGCCCGCTGGTGGCGATCTTCGCCGGCGCGCACGGCGTGGCGGCGCGGGGCGTCTCCGCCTATCCGGCGGAGGTGACGCGGCAGATGCTGGACGCCTTCGGCAACGGCCACGCCGCCATCAACCAGATCTGCTCCGCCTTCGACATCGGGCTGAAGGTCTACGATCTCGCGGCCGACCGGCCGACCCCGGACATCACGAAGGACGCCGCCATGGGCGAGGCGGAATGCGCCGCCACCATGGCCTACGGCATGGAGGCGATCCATGGCGGGATCGACGTGCTGGTGGTGGGCGAGATGGGCATCGGCAACACCACCGTCGCGGCCACGCTCGCCTGCGCGCTCTATGGCGGCCAGCCGGAAGAGTGGGTCGGCCGGGGCACCGGCGTCGACGACGAGGGGCTCGCCCGCAAGGCGGACGCCGTGCGCGCGGCGATCGCGCTGCATCGCGACCATCTCGACGACCCGCTGGAGGCGCTGCGCCGCGTCGGCGGGCGCGAGTTCGCCGCCATCGCCGGCGCCATTCTCGCCGCCCGTCTGGAGCGCGTGCCGGTGGTGCTGGACGGCTATGTGGCGACCGCGGCCGCGAGCGTGCTGCACGCCCTCGACGCCAGCGCGCTCGACCATTGCGTCGCCGGGCACCTGTCGGCGGAGACGGCGCATGTGCGGCTTCTGAAGACGCTGGAGATGACGCCGCTGCTCGATCTCGGGCTCCGGCTCGGCGAAGGCTCCGGCGGGGCGCTCGCGGTCTCCATGCTGAAGGCGGCCGTCGCCTGCCATTCGGGCATGGCGACCTTCGCCGAGGCCGCCGTCGCCGGCCGGGACGCCGCGCCCGAGGCGTGACCCATGCTCACCCCGCGGGGTGAAGTTTGCGCAGCCTGCGGCGGTCGGCCAAGCCCACCGCGCGGCGCACGATCTCGACCAGGATCACGTACAGGATCGCCGCCCAGAGATAGACCTCGAAGTCGGCGGAGCGGCCGAAGGCGTAGCGGGTGGCGCTGAAGATCTCCGACACGGTGACGACGCCCGCCACCGCGCTGCCCTTGATCAGCAGGATCAGTTCGTTGCCGAGCGGGCGCAGCGACAGGCCCAGCGCCTGCGGCAGCAGCACGCGGACGTGGAGCGCGAAGCGGCTGAGCCCGAGCGCTTCCGCCGCCTCCCGCTGTCCTTCGGGCAACGCGGCGAGCGCGCCGTGCAGGATCTCCGACTGATAGGCGGCGGTGTTGAGGGTGAAGGCCAGCGCCGCGCACCAGAACGGATCGCGCAGCAGCCACCACAGCCCCATCGCCTCCAGCTCATGCCGGAACTGCCCGGCGCCGTAATAGACGAGGAACAGTTGCGCCAGCAGCGGCGCCCCGCGGAAGAAGGCGGAGTAGCCCCGCGCCAGGCCGGCGGCGACCCTTCCACCCTCCAGCCGGGAGACGGCGAGCGGGACCGCCAACAGGACGCCCAACGGAAACGAGAGCGCCACCAGCGCCAGCGTGGTTCCGAGACCGGCCAAGACCCGAGGGCCGTAGCGCGCCATCAGCTCCGCGTCGAAGCCGAGCGCGCCCCAGAGCGCGAGGAAGCTCTGGCCAAGCTCCACCGTCATCGGCCGGCGAACCGGACGCCGCGCTCGGCGCGGGCCTGCAGCCGGACCGTGATCGCGCTGGAGACGAGCGCCAGAGCCACATAGATCAGGCAGGCGACGAGATAGAAGGTGAAGGGCTGACGCGTGGCGCCGACCGCGATCTGGGTCTCGCGCATCAGGTCGGAGAGCGCGATGGTGGACACCAGCGCGGTGTCCTTCAGCAGCACGGCCCAGCAGTTGGCGAGGCCGGGCAGCGCGAGCCGCCACAGCTGCGGCAGCTCCACCAGCCGGAAGGCGAGGCCGGGCGGAAGCCCGAGCGCCAAAGCCGCTTCCCGCTGGCCGCGGGGCAGGCCGCCGAGCGCTCCGGCGAAGACTTCGGCGGCGTAGGCGCCGAACACCAGCGCCAGCGCCGTGACGCCGGCGGCGAACGGGCCGATCTCCACCGCGACGCCGGGCGCGACGAGGCCGAGCAGCCGGTTCAGCAGCATCTGGCCGCCATAATAGACGATGAACAGCGTGAGCAGTTCCGGCAGGCCCCGGAACAGGTTCGAATAGGCCTGGGCGAGCCCGCGCAGCGCCGGAAGGCGCGACCGCTGCATGAGAGCAACGCCAAGCCCGAACGCGAGCCCGAAGGGCAGGGTGGCGAGCGCAAGAGCCAGAGTGACGCCAAGGCCGGCCAGCAGCTCGTCGCCCCAACCGCCGGGACCGAAGCTCAGCAGGCGGAGCAGGTTCTCCAACGCCGCGGCTGCCGGTCAGTACAGGCTGAAGGAGAAATACTTGGCGTTGATGCGATCGTAAGTCCCGTCGGCGCGGATCGCGTCGATGGCGCCGTCGATCAGCGCCTTCAGCTCCGCGTCCTCGTTGCGCAGGCCGGCGCCGACGCCGGCGCCGAAGAACTCCGGATTGCGGATGTCCTGTCCGATGATCTGGCAGCACTTGCCCTCGTCGGAGGAGTCGAGCCAGGGCAGCAGCACGGTCTTGTCCGCGAGCACCGCGTCGAGCCGGCCAGACGCAAGATCCAGATTGGCCTCGGCCTGGGTGGGATAGAGCCGGACGTCAGCCCCCGCCTTGGCGTAGACCTCTTCGAGGTAGTTGGCGCTGACGGTGCCGGTCTGGGCGCCGAGCGTCTTGCCGGCGAGCGCTTCCGGCGAAGACCCCCAGCCGCCGTTCGCCTTGTCGGCCACGAACAGGGCGGGAGTCTCGTAGTATTTCTTCGAGAAGGCGATCTGCTTCGAGCGCTCCGCCGTGATCGACAGGGAGGCGAAGATGGCGTCGATCTTGCCGGCCTTCAGCGCTGGGATCAGACCGTCCCAGTCCTGCGTGACGAAGGCGCATTGCGCCTTGATCTTCGCGCAGACGGCTTTGGCGATATCGATGTCGAAGCCTTGAAGCTGGCCGTCCGGCCCGATGGCGTTGAAGGGCGGATAAGCCCCTTCGGAGCCGATGCGCAGCGTGGTCCAGTCCCGCGCCGAAGCGGGGCCGCAGAGCAAGGCGATGACGGCCGCGGCCGCCAGCGACAGGGCGCGCAGGCGTCCGTGCGCGGTGAGGCTCATGCGGCGGTCTCCATGCTCGCAGTCGTCCGGCGGAGCCGGCGAGGGCGCGAGCATTCCATTGTTCGCAAGCGCACGCAAACGTGACGTCAGGCACCGCGAAGCGCTGCGAGATCGTCGGGCGTGTCGGCGTCGCGAAAGCCGTCTCGGCTGGGGTAGGGCGCATGCGCCGCGCCGAGCGCCGCCAGCGCCTTGCGGGGGGAGGCGACGCCCTCCGCGATCAGCCGCTCGAGCTCCGCGCGGCGCTCGAGCGGCCATAGCGCGTGCAGCGGCTCGGGCCCGTCC
>NZ_JBHTMX010000240.1:0-3952 GCF_042679725.1 Methylopila musalis | reverse complement strand
CGCTCAATGGCAATCGGCGGCGACCTGATCGCGATAGACCTCGAAATCCACCATCGAGGCCCAGGACGCGGCGCGCGTGTCCCCGCCGGCGCCGCCCGCGATCGCGGCGGTCGCCTCCGCCGCCCATTCGGCGAGATCCGGCTGGCGCGCGGAGACCAGCACCGCGAGCGAAGTCGGCGCGACCTCGGGCAGGGTGGACGAGAACTTGCGCCAGATGCGCTTCGACAGCAGCGGCTTCAGCTGCGCCGCATCATGGATCGAGACGTCGCAGAGGCCGGTCCGCAGGTCGATCAGGGCGGGCGCGGGCGCGGACGTGAGGCGAAGCCGCGCCCCATGGTCCTCCGCCAGCCGGCGGCCGGCGGCGTTGGCCTCGGACACGCAGGCCGTGCGGCCGCGCAGATCGCTCCAGGCGTGGATGTCGGTGTCCGAGCGCAGGGCGGCGCCGACGCCCGAGGCGTAGCCGGCGGGGATCACCTTAACGTCCCGGCGGGAGGCGGCGTCCGGTCCGGCGCGGGCGATCAGCAGGTCGACGCGGCCGTCGCGCAGCGCCGCCTCCGCCTCGTCCGGCGACAGGCGCACGATCTCCGCAGGCGTCTTCAGCCGGCCCGAGAGCGCGTGCGCGAGATCGTTCTCGAACCCCTCCTCCAGATAGACGCGGCCGGCCGGGTCCGTGGGGGCCGGTGGCGCGGCGACGCCGAGGCGCACGGCCGAGACGGGCGGCTTCGGCGCCGGGCGCGTGGCCGACACGGCGCCGGCGGCGACGAGGGCCACAAGACCGGCTGCGGCGGCGGCGAGACGAAGCGGAAGGGCGACGGCCATCGGCCAAGTCCTTGCTTAAAAATAGAAAAATCATTCAGCTGCAACCAGTCCCGGCGCTCTTGTTGTCGGTGGCGCACCAGGGCTTGCAATGCCAGTCGTTGATGTATATCAAAAATGTAGATTTAATAGCAAATGGCGCGGCGAGGCCCGCGCCTTGCTCCTTCCGGGAAATGGATCATGAAGATTCGTCATCGCGTCGCGTTCGCGCTGGCCGCCGTGGCCGGCCTCGGCTCGCTCGGCCTCGCCGGCGTCTCCTCGGCCACGCCGCAGGCGGGCGCGCAGGCCTCCGCCGTCGCGGCTCCGGCCCAGGCGCCCAAGTCCATCAATCTCCAGCTGACGCCGTGGACGGTGGTTGCGCGGGAGAGGGGCTTCTTCAAGCAGGAGTTCGACAAGATCGGCGTCACGGACGTGAATCTGATCGCGTCCGGCGCGGCGGACCTTCTGGGCGCCGAAGCGGCGGCCGTGGGCGGCGGCGCCATCGCCATCGCCCAGCGCATGATCTACCCGGCCACCGTGCACCGCGCGAACGGGCTCGACGGCGTGATCATCTGGGCGTCCGAGCCTTCGAACCGCTACCGCGCCCCGATCCTCGCCCGCGCCGACAACGACGCCATCCAGACGGTGAAGGACCTCGACGGCAAGAAGTTCGGCTCGAGCCGCATCAGCTGCTACTGGTCGTCGCCGTTCGAGATCCTCCAGAAGGAGGGGCTGCCCTTCGACAGCCGCGAGAAGGAAGGCCGCGTCCGCTACACCTCGATCGACAACTCGGCCGTCGCGATCTCCGCGGTGCTGTCGGGCGCGAGCGACGCCACCACCGCCCATCTCGCCGCCGGCGCCTTCGTCGGCCCGTGGCTCTCGGGCAAGCTGAAGGTGGTCGGCCGCTCGCCCGACGACGGCGTCTACGTCAACAACGCCGGCCGCGTGACCTACTTCGCCCGCCGCGACTTCGTGAACAAGTATCCGCAGGTGGTGAAGGCCTTCCTCGCCGCCCGCGAGCGCACCCGCGAGTGGGTGGGCGACCATGTGGACGAGGCGGCTGAGATCATCGCCCGCGAGACCCGCGTTCCGGTCGAGGCCGCGAAGTTCCAGATCAGCCACGCCGGCGAGTGGGAGTTCATGGCGGGCGAGCCCAACGCCCAGCGCGCCCGTGAGGCCATCAAGACCTTCCAGGCCTGGTACGTGCAGAACGGCGACGACATCCTGAACGAGCGCAACCTCACCAGCGAGCAGGTCGACGCCTTCGTGGACGGCCGCTTCTTCGTGGGCGGCGACTACTCGATCTACAACTGACGACGTTCGCCGGAGCCCGCAGGCCGCGGGCTCCGGCGTCTTTGTGTTCGGACGCACCTCGTGGTGTCAGGAAGGGCGGCGGCATGAGCAGCAGCGCAGATTTCATCGGCGGCGTGGTCCCCGCGACGCCCGCCAAGCCGCGCGGGGCCGCATGGCTGAAAAGCGGCGACGCCCTTCTCGGCATCGTGCTGCCGGCCGTCATCCTCGCCCTGTGGCAGGCCTCGGCCAGCTTCGGCTGGGTCGACGCGGTGTTCCTGCCGGCGCCGGCGACGGTCGCCACCGCCTTCTGGACCATGCTGACCAAGCAGAAGCTCGCCTGGGACTTCCTGGCCAGCATCGAGATCGTAGGTCAGGCCTTCCTTTACGGCTCGGCGCTCGCGCTGGTGCTCGGCGTGGCCGCGGGCCTGTCGCGGCGGGTCGAGAAGTTCTTCGGGCCGACCTTCGACATCATCCGCCACATTCCCGGCATCGCCTGGCTGCCGCTGATCGTGCTGTGGCTCGGCATCGGCGCGCCGGCCAAGGTGCTGGTGATCGCGAAGTCGGTGTTCTTCCCCGTGTTCCTCAACACGCTGCAGGGCGTGCGCAACGTGGACCGCTCCTATGTGGAGCTCGCCGACGCGCTGACGCTGACGCGCTGGCAGCTGGTGCGCAAGGTCATCCTGCCGGCGGCGCTGCCGAACATCCTCGTGTCGCTGCGCTACGCCGCGGGCCTCGCCTGGGCGCTGGTGGTGGTGGCGGAAGGCCTGTCGGGCCTCGAGGGTCTCGGCTTCCTGATCTTCCGCGCGCAGGGGCTGCTGCTCACCGACCAGCTTCTGGTCTGCATGGTGGTGATCGGCCTCGTGGGCTTCGCCATCGACCGCGGCATGTTCTGGGTCCAGCGGCGTCTGCTGCGCTGGAAGCAGGGCTTCGAAGGCTAAAGAACGGACACATCCCGTCATGCCCGAGCTCGTCTCGGGCATGACGGTGGAGGTTTCCGCAAGCCGAACCGTTGAACGGCCCGGCGCGGGCAAAGGAGAAACATCATGGGCGTTCCCGGCCGTCTCGACATCCGCAACGTGTCCAAGAGCTTCGACGTCGACGGCCGCCGGCTGGACGTGCTGTCCCATGTGAGCTTCGACGTCGCCCCGGGCGCCTTCGTCTCCATCGTGGGCCCGTCCGGCTGCGGCAAGTCCACGCTGCTGCGCCTCATCCTCGGCGTCGACGGCGACTATCACGGCGACATCCTGCTCAACGGCGAGCGCATCTCGAAACCGGCGCTGTCCCGCGGCGTGGTGTTTCAGGACCACCGCCTGCTGCCCTGGCTGACGCTGCAGCAGAACGTGGCGCTCAGCCTCGAGAACTCCGGCTGGTCGCAGGCGGAGAAGACCAAGGCGGTCGCCGACAACATCGCGCTGGTCGGCCTTCAGGGGTTCGAGCAGGCCTTCCCGCACCAGCTGTCCGGCGGCATGGCCCAGCGCGGCGCTATCGCCCGCGGGCTCGCCAACCGACCGGACATCCTGCTGCTGGACGAGCCGCTGGGCGCGCTCGACGCGCTGACGCGGCTTCGGCTTCAGGGCGAGCTGCAGCGCATCTGGCGGGCGGAAGGCGTCACCATGATCCTCGTCACCCATGACGTGGACGAGGCGATCTTCCTCAGCGACGAGGTGATCGTGATGAACGCCAAGCCGGGCCGGGTGGCCGAGCGCGTCACCGTCGAGCTTGAAGGCGAGCGCGACCGCGGATCGGCGGCCTTCGCCGCGCACAAGAAGCGCGTTCTCGACGCCATGGGCGACTATGTCCGCGCGCAGGCGGCCTGAGGCCGGCCGGGGCGTCGCGGCGGGGCGGGTCGCCGCGGCGGCCTGCG
>NZ_JBHTMX010000239.1:0-4030 GCF_042679725.1 Methylopila musalis | reverse complement strand
GCCGAGGCGATCGCCGAGGCCGCGCCCCAGCCGGAGGCCGAGGACGGCGGTCCGCGCCCCCGCGCCCGCCGTCGCCGCTACGGCCGCTACAAGGACGAGGGCGGCGAAGAGGCCGCCGCGCCGAGCGACGTGGAGCCGTCCAGCGCCGACTGAGGCGCCGGCGTCACACAGGCTCAGGCCCCTGGAAAATGAAAGGCCGCCGGCGCGTCAGCCCGGCGGCCTTTTTCTTTTCGGCGTCCGGCGGCGGAATTTTCGTCGCGCGCCCTTTTGTGATCAAAAAGACACACCCATATCCGTGACGAAGGGGGAGGCCGGACCGGCGCTCCCGGGGCGGCCGCGCGGCCGTCGATCACTGAGGCGCTGAAGCGCGGGGGCTCATCCCCTCGCGTGTCCGCTCCGGCCCCCATGGGCGGCGGACGCCGGCGCGCTCCAAAGGAGAGACGCATGAATCCGGAAATCTACACCGAACGCGTCCGGGGGTTCCTGCAGGCGGCGCAGACGGCGGCGACCAACGCCGGCCACCAGCAGCTTCTTCCCGAACATGTGCTGAAGGTCCTGCTCGACGATCCCGAAGGCCTCTCCTCGGGCCTGATCGAGCGCGCCCGCGGCCGCCCCGCCGACGCCCGCGCGGCGGTCGAGGCCGCGTTGCGCAAGGCGCCGCAGGTGAGCGGCTCGGGCGGCGGCAACCTCTATCTCGCGCCCGCCACTTCGCGGGTGTTCACGGCCGCCGAGCAGCTCGCCAAGAAGGCGGGCGACCAGTTCGTCACCGCCGAGCGGCTGCTGACCGCCTTCGCGCTGGAGAAGGACACCGACGCCGGCAAGGCGCTCATCGCCGCCGGCGTGACGCCCCAGGCGCTGAACGCGGTGATCGAGGAGCTGCGCAAGGGCCGCACCGCGGACAGCGCCACCGCCGAGAACGCCTATGACGCGCTGAAGAAATACGCCCGCGATCTCACCGCCGTCGCCCGCGAGGGCAAGCTCGACCCGGTGATCGGCCGCGACGAGGAGATCCGCCGCGCGATCCAGGTCCTGTCCCGCCGCACCAAGAACAACCCGGTGCTGATCGGCGAGCCCGGCGTCGGCAAGACCGCCATCGTCGAGGGGCTGGCGCTGCGCATCATCAACGGCGACGTGCCGGAATCGCTTCAGGACAAGCGCCTGCTCGCGCTCGACATGGGCGCGCTGATCGCCGGCGCGAAGTATCGCGGCGAGTTCGAGGAACGGCTGAAGGCGGTGCTGTCCGAGGTGCAGTCGGCGGCGGGCGGGATCATCCTGTTCATCGACGAGATGCACACGCTCGTGGGCGCCGGCAAGGCGGACGGCGCCATGGACGCCTCCAACCTGCTGAAGCCCGCGCTCGCCCGCGGCGAGCTGCACTGCGTCGGCGCGACCACGCTCGACGAGTACCGCAAGCATGTGGAGAAGGACGCCGCGCTCGCCCGCCGGTTCCAGCCGGTGTTCGTGTCCGAGCCAACGGTGGAGGACACCATCTCCATCCTGCGCGGCATCAAGGAGAAGTACGAGCTGCACCACGGCGTGCGCATCGCGGACTCCGCGCTCGTCGCCGCCGCCACGCTGTCGAACCGCTACATCACCGACCGCTTCCTGCCCGACAAGGCGATCGACCTCATGGACGAGGCCTCGTCGCGGCTGCGGATGCAGGTGGACTCCAAGCCCGAGGAGCTCGACGAGTACGACCGCCGCATCATCCAGCTCAAGATCGAGCGCGAGGCGCTGAAGAAGGAGACCGACGACGCCTCCCGGGACCGGCTGGTGAAGCTCGAGACCGAGCTCGCCGGCCTGCAGGAGAAGGCCGACGCGCTGACCGCCCGCTGGAAGAACGAGAAGGACAAGCTCGGCCGCGCCCAGGGCCTCAAGGAGAATCTGGACAAGGCCCGCATCGAGCTGGAGCAGGCCCAGCGCAAGGGCGATCTCGCCCGCGCCGGCGAGCTGGCCTATGGCGTGATCCCGAAGCTCGAGCGCGAGCTGAAGGAGACCGAGGAGACCGGCGCCGCCGGCTCCATGGTGCAGGAGGTGGTGACGCCCGACGCCATCGCGCAGGTGGTCTCCCGCTGGACCGGCGTGCCGGTGGACAAGATGCTGGAGGGCGAGCGCGCCAAGCTGCTGCGCATGGAGGACGAGCTGGCCAAGCGCGTCGTCGGCCAGGCGGAGGCGGTGCAGGCGGTGTCGACCGCGGTGCGGCGCGCCCGCGCCGGCCTGCAGGACCCGAACCGGCCGATCGGCTCGTTCATGTTCCTCGGGCCGACCGGCGTCGGCAAGACCGAGCTGACCAAGGCTCTGGCGTCGTTCCTGTTCGACGACGATCAGGCGATGGTGCGCATCGACATGTCCGAATACATGGAGAAGCACGCCGTCGCCCGGCTGATCGGCGCGCCTCCCGGCTATGTGGGCTATGAGGAAGGCGGCGCGCTGACCGAGGCCGTGCGGCGCCGGCCCTACCAGGTCGTGCTGTTCGACGAGGTGGAGAAGGCGCATCCGGATGTGTTCAACATCCTGCTGCAGGTGCTCGACGACGGGCGCCTGACGGACGGACAGGGCCGCACGGTCGACTTCCGCAACACGCTGCTGATCATGACCTCGAACCTCGGGTCCGAGTATCTGGTCAGCCAGCCGGACGGCGAGGACACCGACGCGGTGCGCGATCAGGTGATGACGGTGGTGCGCTCGCACTTCCGGCCTGAGTTCCTGAACCGCGTGGACGACATCGTGCTGTTCCACCGCCTGAAGCGCGACCAGATGGGCGCGATCGTGGACATCCAGCTCGGCCGCCTGCGCCGCCTGCTGGAGGACCGCAAGATCACGCTCGATCTGGATCAGGGCGCACGCGACTGGCTCGCCGAGAAGGGCTACGACCCGGCCTACGGGGCGCGGCCGCTGAAGCGGGTGATCCAGAAATACGTGCAGGATCCGCTCGCCGAGCTGATCCTCGCCGGCGACGTGCGCGACGGCCAGCACGTGCCGGTCTCGGCCACGGGCTCGGGCCTGCTGGTGGGGCCGCGCGCGGTGGCGGCCGCCGCCTGACGACGCCGACGCCGCCCTGCCCCGCGAAGGGTAGGGCGGCGGGATTTTCGGCTGACGGCCTTGAGGGGCCGAAGCTTTGGGGATGAGGGCGCTTCGTTCGGAGCCACCCCCATCCCTTACCCTTCCCGCAAGGCGAATGGGGCGGCGGCGCGACCATCCTCACGCGTGTGGGGAGGTTCGGCCGTCTTGATAAGGTCGGAACCGGGCGGACGGGGCGGCGTCTCGACGCGCGGGAGACAGGCGGCGGCGTGGAGCCGCCGTTGTCACATCGTGCGGTCAGGCGCGATCTCCACCGGCACCCGCGACAGCACGTAGCGGGACACCCGGCGGGGCAGCAGGCGCGACAGGCGGATCAGCGCCACCAGCGGCCAGGGGAAGGCGATGCGCTCGTGGCCCCGGACGAGCCGCTTCAGGATCAGCGCCGCCGCGGCGTCCGCCGACATCTCGAACGGCTTCGGCCCGAGATAGCGGGCGCTCATGTCGCTGGTGACGAAGCCGGGGCAGATCACCGACACGCCGACGCCGGACGGCGCCAGGAAATCCGCCAGCGCCTCGCCATAGACCAGCACCCCGGCCTTGGAGGCGGAGTAGGCCGCCGTGTCGCCCACCGGCTGCAGCGCCGCGAGCGAGCTCATCAGCGCGATCCGGCCGCGGCCGCGGGCGCGCATGGGCTCGACCAGCGGCGCGACGGTGGCGATGGCCCCTTCCAGATTGACCCGAAGCTGGCGCTGGGAGCTCTCGAAGCTCTCCGCGGCGCGGTTGTCGCCGAGCCCGCCGGAGACGCCGGCGTTGGCGATGACCAGATCGACCGGCCGCCGGGCGTCGAACGCCGTGATGGCCTCGGCCAGCGGCCCGTGATCGGTGACGCTGAGCGCCTTGACCTCCACCTCGGCCCCGCGCGCGCGGCAGGCCTGCGCCACCTCGTCGAGGCGGGCCGCGTCACGGCCGATCAGCAGCAGCGCGACGCCGTCGCCTGCGCAGGCGCGGG
>NZ_JBHTMX010000238.1:0-4045 GCF_042679725.1 Methylopila musalis | reverse complement strand
CGGCACGGGCGAGCGCGGGGGCGAGGCCGAGCGCCACGCCGCCCGCGAGCGCCGCCCGCCGGGTGAGCGCCGTCATGAGACGAGGCCCGATCCGTAGAGCGCGGGCCGGAACCGGCGCATCCAGAGCACCTTGCCGAGCCCGCCCATGGCGGTCGCCCGCGCCTTTTCCGAGCGCGTGGCGTCGATGGGCCTGAACACCAGCGCCAGAGCCCCGAAACCCGCCGCCTGGACAAGGCCGACCGCCATCCAGAGCAGGATCCAGCCCCACTGTGGCGGCTCCAGCATGTGGTGCACGAAGCTGCGCACCTGCCCGCTCAGGAACTTGCGCTTGCGCACATAGGCCCAGGTCAGCCGCCGCGGCGGCGTCCATTCGATCACGCTCGCCTGCGCGGCCCAGGCGAAGGCGCGGCCCGACAGCCGGAGGCGCTTGATCAGCAGGCTGTCCTCGCCGCCGCTCTCGTTGAGCGTGACGTCGAAAGGCGCCTCGCCCTCGAGGCAGCGGGCGCGGCGGAACATGGAGTTGTTGGTGCCGAGATAGGCCGAAAGCTCGGTGATGTCCGCCCCGTCCGGCCGCGCGATCCGGCGCTCGAAATAGGGCGTGAACGGCCCCATGGGCGCGCCGCCCTCGGCGCGGGCCTCCACCGGGCCGAAGCTCGCGTCCGCGCCGGCCGCGAGCACGGCGGCCAGATGATTCGCGAGCCCGCGGGGCGAGGCCTCCTGGTCGTCGTCCAGAAAGGCGATCCAGTCGCCGGTGGCAGCGGCGACGCCGGCGTTGCGGGCGTTGGCGACGCCGGGCCGGGGGGCCGCCACATAGCGCACGCGCCCGCCGGACGCCGCAGCGAAGCGCTCCACCAGCGCGCGGGCGTCGCCGGCGGCGGAGTTGTCCACCACCACCACCTCCAGCGCCTGCGCCTCCACGCCGCCCTGCGCCAGCGCGCTTTCGAGCGCGCGCCGCAGCGGCTCCGGCCGCGTCAGCGTCGGTATGACGATCGAAACCGTGGTCATGGCGCTCCCGGACGGTTGGGGCTTCTAACTGCGGCCGTGTCACTTTAATTTGGAATTAAAGCGCCTTGCGTCCTAGTGCGGCCTGACGCGTCCGCGCGGGCGTCGCCCCCTTGCGATCGCCGGTTCCTGCGGCGTCGACCGACCGGAGCACCGCATGCCGAACGCCGCCCTGTCCACGCCCCTGACCGCGCCGGCCACGCCGCGCGCCGGGGTGGCGTGGGCGGCGGGCCTGCACGCGATCCTGCTGCACCTGTTCCTGCTGTACGTGTTCGTCGGCGCCCAGCCGTTTCAGGACCCGTCCGCCGCCCAGCGGGTGGAGGGCAACATCATCGACCGCTTCGGCGTGCTGGCGCTGTTCGGGCTGGCGCTGGTGGTGCTGGCGCTGAACGCGCGGCGGCTTCCGGCGCTGATCCCGGGCCTTGCGGGCCTCGGCGCCATCGTCGTCATCTGCCTGTCGAGCGTGCTGTGGTCGGACTTCCCCGATCTCACGATCCGGCGGGCCCTGCTGCTGACCTTCCTCGCGGTGATCGCGGCGTCCTGCGCGTCGGGGCTGAAGAGCCTGCGCCAGTTCCACACCGCGCTGTTCGCCGTCACCGCGCTCGTGATCGTGCTCAACGTGGTCGGCTCCGCGCTGGCGCCGGGCTTCGCCGTGACCGACCTCGGGCTCCGGGGCATGTACTCGCAGAAGAACGTCGCCGGCATCGCGGCCATGATCACGGCGGTCACGGCCGCGACCTGGACGCTCGGCGCCGCGCGCCGCCGCCACGTGGCGCTCGGCCTGCTGGCGCTCGCGCTCGCGCTCGGCTTCCTCCTGCTCACCCGGAGCAAGACGTCGATCGCGCTGACCGGGCTCGCGCTCGCAGGGATCGCGGCCTTCGCCCTCACCGAGAAGCTCGGGCCGCGTTTCGCGCTGCTGCTGGCCGCGGCCGCGGCCTTTGGCGTCTGCGTCTTCCTCGCGGCCTTCGCGGCGTTCGACTTCGATCCGGTCGCCTTCTCCGCCGTCTTCACCGGCGACGCCTCCTTCACGGGCCGCGACGAGCTGTGGGCCTTCGCATTGAAGGCCGCGCAGGAGCGGTTCTGGCTCGGACACGGCTACGGCGCCTTCTGGGACGTGGGGCCCGACAACGATCCGCTGAACCGGATCGATCCGGGCACCTGGCTCGGCGACGTGGAGGTGGGCACCATCAACCAGGCCCACAACGGCTTTCTGGAGCTGTGGCTCCACATCGGCCTGCCGGCGGTGGTTCTGGCGACGGTGGTGGTGGCGACCGGCATGGTCGCGGGCCTCGCCGGCGCGGCCTCCGCGCAGGCGCCCCGCGCCGAGCGCGCGGCGCTCGGGCTGATCGGCGTGGTGCTCGCGCTTCACCTGCTGCACAACCTGACCGAGGCGACCCTGTTCGTGCGCGGCATTCCGTTCTGCAACGTCGCGATTCTCTGCATCGCCGCGCTGTCCTGCCGGCGGGCTCTCGCCCATGAGGGACGTTCCGCCTATGGATGAGCGCCGCCTCCCCGACACGCCGGCGCCGCGCCTGCGGTTCCTCGGGGTGACCTACCACCGCCTGACGCCGCGCGAGGCGCTGGACGCCCTGCTGGCGCGGCCCGCGGACGCCCCCTTCGCCACGCTGGTGACGCCCAACGCCGCCCATGTGGCGCGCATCGCCGAGGGCGGCGCGCAGGCGGAGCCATACGTCAACGCGTGGCTCTGCCTGAACGACAGCCGGGTGGTGGAGCTTTTGGCCAAGACCCGCGGCCTCGATCTGCCGTCCGTGCCGGGCTCGGATCTGGTGGCGAACCTTCTGTCCGATCCCCGTTTCGACCGTGCGGCCCCGCTGCTGCTGGTGGGCGGCGACGCGGAGCTGTTCCGGGCGCTGGTCGCGAAGGTCGGCCTCACCGCCGCCGACCATTACGAGGCCCCCATGGGCCTGCTCACCAACCGGGACGCCTTCGAGGCCACGATCTCGGCGGTCGAGACCCATCCGGCGCGCTTCACGCTGCTCGCGGTCGGCTCGCCCCAGCAGGAGAAGCTCGCGGAGGAGCTGCGCCGGCGCGGCGTGGCCCGGGGCGTCGGCCTGTGCATCGGCGCGAGCGTGGAGTTCCTGGTGGGGCGCCGCCCCCGCGCGCCGCGCTGGATGTCCCGCGCCGGGCTCGAATGGCTGTTCCGGCTCTCCACCGAGCCCCGCCGGATGTGGCGGCGCTACGTCATCGAGAGCCCGCGCATCCTGCTGCTCTATGTCCGCGACCTTGGACGGCGGGGAGACGCCGCGTGACCGGAGGCCCGCTCGCGCCGCCCGCCGACCTCGCGCTGGTGATCTGCACCTATCGCCGCCCGGAGCCGCTGAAGCTCGCGCTCGCGAGCGCGCTGCGCCAGCGGGCGCCGGAGGGCGCGCGCTTCACGATCGTGGTGGTGGACAACAGCGACGACGGCTCGGCCGAAAGCGTCGTGGCGGCGCAGGCGGGCGGCGACGTTCCGGTCGTCTATGCGCAGGCGCATCCGCCGAACATCTCGGTCGCCCGCAACGCCGGCCTCGCGGCGGCGGCGGCCTCTCCGCTGATCGCCTTCATCGACGACGACCAGGAGATGGCGGACGGCTGGCTCGCCGCCATGCTGGAGGGCGCGCGCCGCCACCCGCACGACGTGTTCGTGGGACCGATGATCGGGCTGTTCGAGACGCCCGACAAGGCGACGCCGGCCATGCGCGCCCTGTTCTCCCGCGAAATGCGCGCGCCCGACGGGACCGACCTGTTCGCCATGGGGCCGGAGAAGACCGCGAACGTCATCCTCTCCACCGCCAACTCGCTGTTCCGCCGGGACGCGCTGGCGGGACTAAGCTTCGACCCCGCCTTCGGCCATGCGGGCGGCGAGGACTACGACCTGTTCTGCCGGCTGCAGGCGGCTGGCCGGCGCATCGGCTGGCTCGGGGCCCCGCGGGTGACGGAGCACGTGCCCGCCGCCCGCTGCGACGCCGCCTACATGCGGCGGCGGGTCTACGCCGGCGGGCAGGCCTATGCGGCGGCGGTGTCCAAAGCCAGCGCCTCGCCG
>NZ_JBHTMX010000237.1:0-4046 GCF_042679725.1 Methylopila musalis | reverse complement strand
GGCCCGGCGCGCCGGAGGCGGCGAGCGCGATCGCCGCCGGCTGCTCCGCGGCCTGCGCGGCGGAGCCTGCGATCAGAACCGCGCAGGCGACGGCGGCGTGGACGACGTGAGACCTCATGACGAAACCCTCCCGGCTGCCCCTCCGAGAGTTCAAGCTTCGTCAACGAATCAGGCCGAATTGCGAAACCACCACCGGCGGAAGCAGGGCGAAAACCGCCCTCCCCCGCCGGCGGCGTCGGTCAGAGCGTCTCGAGCTCGGCGATCATGCGCTCGATCAGACCGAGGCCGGTCTGCCAGAAGGCCGGGTCGCGGGCGTCGAGCCCGAACGGCGCCAGCAGCTCCGGATAGGGCCGCGAGCCGCCGGCGGAGAGCAGCGCGAAATAGCGCTCCACGAAGCCGTCGGAGGCGTTCTCGTAGACCGCGTAGAGCGAGTTCACGAGGCAGTCGCCGAAGGCGTAGGCGTAGACGTAGAACGGCGAATGGATGAAGTGGGGGATGTAGGTCCAGAAGGTCTCGTAGCCCTCGCCGAGCCGGATCGCGGGCCCGAGGCTCTCGGTCTGCACCTCGAGCCAGATGGCGCCGAGACGCTCCGCGGTCAGCTCGCCCTTGCGGCGCTCCTCATGCACCTTCCGCTCGAAGGTGTAGAACGCGATCTGGCGCACGACCGTGTTGATCATGTCCTCCACCTTGCCCGCCAGCATCGCCTTGCGCTGGGCGGGGTCGGTGGCGCGGTCGAGCAGCGCCCGGAAGGTCAGCATTTCGCCGAACACGGAGGCCGTCTCCGCGAGCGTCAGCGGCGTCGGCGCCATCAGCGCGCCGTTCGGCGCGGCCAGCACCTGGTGCACGCCATGTCCGAGCTCGTGGGCGAGCGTCATCACGTCGCGCGGCCGGCCGAGATAGTTCAGCAGCACGTAAGGGTGGGCCGACGGCACGGTCGGATGGGCGAAGGCGCCGGGCGCCTTGCCGGGACGGGTCGGCGCGTCGATCCAGCCCTTGTCGAAGAAGCGGCCGGCGATCTCCGCCATCTTCGGCGAGAAGCCGCCATAGGCGCCGAGCACAGTGTCCCGGGCCTCGTCCCACGGGATCACGCGGGTCGGCGCGCTCGGCAGCGGGGCGTTGCGGTCCCAATGGTTCAGGGCGTCGAGGCCGAACCACTTGGCCTTGAGCCGGTAATAGCGGTGCGACAGCCGCGGATAGGCCGCGCGTACGGCGGAGACCAGCGCGTCCACCACCTCGCGCTCCACCCGGTTGGCGAGATGGCGGCTGTCGGCCACGTCCTCGAAACCGCGCCAGCGGTCCGAGATCTCCTTGTCCTTGGCGAGAACGTTGGTGATCAGGGCGAAGGTGCGCAGATTGGCCTTGAAGGTCTTCGCCAGCGCGTCGGCCGCGCGGTGGCGCGCCTCGCCGTCGGCGTCCTGAAGCTGGTTCAGGGTCGGTTCCAGCGTCAGCTCCTTGCCGTCCACCTCGAACCGCAGCGACGCCATGGTCTCGTCGAACAGCCGGTTCCAGCCGCCCCGCGCGGTCATGGACTTCTCGTGGAACAGCTGCTCCACGCGATCCTCGAGCTGGTAGGGCTTCTCCTTGCGGGTGTCCTCGATGAAGGGCCGGTAATGCGCGAGCCTCGGCTCGGCCAGCGCCGCCTCGACGGCGTCGTCGTCCAGCCGGTTGAGCTCCAGGTTGAAGAACAGCAGGTGCGACCACACCGCCGTCAGCTTCTCCTGCACGTCGCCGTAGAACTTGGCGCCCTTCGGGTCGGTGGTGTCGGTGGCGTAGACGAGGCTGGCGTAGGCCGCGAGACGGCCGGTCAGGTCGTCGATCGACTCGTAGTCCGCGACCGCGTCGACGAGCCGTCCCCCGGTGGTCAGCTCCGGGAGCTTGCCCTTGTAGGCGGCCTCGAAGGCGCGGGCGCGCTCGTCGGCGAGGGCGAGATCGGCCGCCACCTCCGGCGCGTCGAGGCCGGGATAGAGGTCGGCGAGATTCCATTCGGGCAGCGATCCGAGGGCGGCGGCGTTCGACACGTGGATGCTCTTCGATCGTTCGGGGTCTGTCGGGCGACCGCGGCGCGGCGCCCGGAAGGAGGGTCGCTCCAGATATCGCAAGCGTGACGGCCGCGATCAACCGCCGGGAGAAAGCGCGCGCTCCGCTTAAACCCGCGTTTACCCTGGGAGGCGATGCTCGGGCCTCCCCGCGACCCCCGCCCCGAAAGGCCCGCATGAGCGCCGTGATCCTCATCGTCGACGACGATCCGGTGCAGCGCCGGCTGCTGGAGGCGCTCGCCCGCCGCTTCGGCTACGACGCCCGCACGGCGGAAGACGGCGCGGACGCGATCGAGGCCCTGAGCCAGCCCGGCGCGGCCTACGACCTGATGTTCCTCGACCTGATCATGCCCGGCATGGACGGCATCGCCGTGCTGGAGAAGATGCGCGAGATGGGGGTGGCGACGCCCGTGATCGTGCAGACGGCCAACGGCTCCATCGAGGCCGTGGTGGCGGCCATGCGCGCCGGCGCCGCGGATTTCGTGGTGAAGCCGGTCGGCCCCGAGCGGCTGCAGATCTCCATCCGAAACGCCCTGCGAACCGACGCGCTCGAAGGCGAGATCCGCCGCATGGCGCGCCGGGCCACGGGCTCGCTCACCTTCCGCGACCTGCCGAGCCGCTCCGCCGCCATGGCGGAGGCGCTGCGTCTCGGCGCGCGGGCGGCGGGGTCGTCGATCCCGGTGCTGATCGAAGGCGAATCCGGCGTCGGCAAGGAGCTGTTCGCCCGCGCCATCGCCGGCTCCGGCGAGCGCCGCGGCAAGGCGTTCGTGGCGGTGAACTGCGGCGCGATCCCGGCCCATCTGGTGGAATCGATCCTGTTCGGCCACGAGAAGGGCGCCTTCACTGGCGCCACCGACCGCCACGCCGGCAAGTTCGTGGAGGCCGACGGCGGCACGCTGTTCCTCGACGAGGTGGGCGAACTGCCGGCCGAGGCGCAGGTGAAGCTGCTGCGCGCGCTGCAGGAGGGCGAGATCGACCCCGTGGGCGCGCGGCGCTCCGTAAAGGTGGACATCCGCGTGCTGTCGGCCACCAACCGGGATCTGGCCGGGCGGGTGCGCGCCGGCGCCTTCCGCGAGGACCTGTTCTACCGCCTGAACGTGTTCCCGATCCGGGTGCCGCCGCTTCGGGCGCGGAAAGAAGATCTGGCCGATCTGGCGCGCCGCTTCCTCGCCCGCTTCGCCGCGGAGGAGGACCGCCCGGTGCGGGACATCTCGGCCGCCGCCCTCGACCTGCTGGAGCGCTACGACTGGCCGGGCAACGTCCGCCAGCTCGAGAACGCCGTGTTCCGCGCCGTGGTGCTGGCGGAGAGCGACGTGCTGCGCCCGGCGGACTTTCCCCAGATTTCGGCCCAGCTCGGCGAGGAGCCGGAACGTATCGCGCCGCCCCGTCTCGCGCTCGAAGACGACCTCGCCGAGCCGGAGCTCGAGCGCCGGCTCGAGGCTCCCGCGCTGCCGCTGTTCGACGCCTCGGGCCAGCTCCGCACGCTGGAGCGGCTGGAGGCGGACGCGATTCGCTACGCCATCCGCCACCACCGCGGGCAGATGACCGAGGTGGCCCGGCGCCTCGGAATCGGGCGCTCCACGCTCTACCGGCGCATCAAGGACCTCGGGCTCGACGCCGAATGTGGCGGTCAGGGCACGGACGCGGACGAAGCCGTCGCCTGATGGGCGGCCGACCAAATCCCAGATTGAACCAAGCCGGCGGCGCGCCCATGCTCCGCCGGCAAGTGAAGGACGACATCCGATGAGACTTCGCGTGACCCGCCGCGTGCGCCGCGCCCCGACCGCAGGCGCCCCGTCACGTCTCGCCGCATCGGCGTTGCTGGGCGTCAGCCTGGTGGCGCTGCTCGCCTCGGGCGTCGCCGCGCAGGAGGCCGCGGCGACGACTCCGGCCGTGACCGACCGGGCGGAGGGCGAGCCCACCGGCTCCGTCGACGCCGCGGCCCCGACCACTGAGTCCGCATCACCTAAGCCCGCCGGCGACGCCTCGGCCGCGGCCGAGCCGGCGCGC
>NZ_JBHTMX010000236.1:0-4065 GCF_042679725.1 Methylopila musalis | reverse complement strand
CGCGCCGGTCGCCGCGGCCGCGACGCCGGCCGTGGCGGTCACGCCGCCGCCGGTCGCGGAGCCCGTTCCGGACGCTGCCGCCGTCGCGTCGGAGGCCGCGCCCGACGAGGCGTCGGCGGAGGAGAGCACGGAACTCGTCGAGGACGACGTCACCGCCACGCCGACCGAGCTTTCCGGCCATGTGGTGCTGGTGGGCTACGGCCGCGTCGGCGCGCTGGTGGGCGAGCGGCTGCGCGCCACCGAGACGCCGTTCCTGGTGATCGAGGACACGGAAAAGGCCATCGCCGCGCTGAAGGAGATCAGCGTCGAGGTCATCGCCGGCAACGCGGCCTCGTCCGATGTGCTGGCGCTGGCGGGCCTCGACCGCGCCGCGACGCTGGTGGTGGCGATCCCCAACGCCTTCGAGGCGGGGCAGGTGATCGAGCAGGCCCGCAAGATCAACCCGGAACTCGCCATCGTCGCCCGCGCCCACGCCCAGGCGGAGATCGAGCACTTCACCAAGCTCGGCGCGAACCAGGTGATCATGGGCGAGCGCGAGATCGCCCGCGGCATGACCCGGGCGCTCGGCATCGGCGACCAGCTCGCGGGCGACCTGCCGACCGAGAAGCCCGGCGTGATCGCGTCGGTCGCGGAGGCGTCCCAGGCGGTCGCCGAGACGCCGGAGCCCGCGGTGGAGCGCACCGAGGCGAAGACGGAGACGCCCGAGAGCCCGACGGCGGACGCCGCCGTTCCGCCGCCCGTGGGCGCGGAGCCGGTCAAGGGCTGACGGGCCGACGCGTCGGCGGAGGGGCGGCGGTCTCTCAGCCGGGGACGACCACCATCCACGGCACGCCGAAACGGTCCTTCAGCATGCCGAAGGCCGGCGAGAAGAAGGTCGGCCCAAGCGGCGTCTGAACCTCGCCGCCGTCCGACAGCGCGTCGAACAGGCGGCGGGCGTCGTCCGCGTCCGTGGCGGCGAGGGACAGGCTGAAGCCCTGCTGGCCGTTCACCGGCGCGCCGCAGCCGCCGGCGTCGGACATCAGAACCTCGGCGCCCCGGATGCGAATCGCCGCATGCAGCACGGCCCGGCCGCCGATCGCCGGCGTCATCTCTGGCGGCGGCGGATCCGGCGCCTCGGCGTAGCGCATCAGCATCAGGCGCTCCGCGCCGAGAACCTGTTCGTAGAACAGGATCGCGTCTTCGCATGCGCCGTTGAAAAAGAGGTACGGCCGGATCGACATCGGCGTCTCCCTTGAGGCCTGCGCCGTCAGGAGATCACCTGTGGGCCCCACGCCGCCGGGCAAGGGCGCGGGGGCCGCGCGCGCTTTACGACCATCGTCCAAACGAAAAACGCCCGCGCGAGGCGCGGGCGTTTCGCAAGCTCGGTCGTCAGCGGGCGAAGATCAGTCGTTCACCACCAGCTGGCGGTTGATGGCGAGCGAAGCCAGCGAGCACACCGCGCCGGACAGGAGATAGGCGCCGACCAGCGCCGGCCCGAACTGGGCCGACAGGCCAAGCGCGACCAGCGGGGCGAAGGCGGCGCCGATCAGCCAGGCGAAGTCGGCGGTGAAGGCCGCGCCGGTGTAGCGGTAGCGCGGGGCGAAGTTCGAGGTCAGCGCGCCGGACGACTGGCCGAAGGTGAGCCCGAGCAGCGCAAAGCCGATCAGGATGAAGGCGGTCTGGCCCGGAACGCCGCCCTCCAGCAGGAAGGGCGTCGCGATCGAGAACACCGCGATCAGCGAGGCGCAGACGCCGAGCAGGGTGCGGCGGCCGATGCGGTCCGCGATCAGGCCCGAGGCCACGATGCCGATGACGCCGACGACCGCGCCGATCATCTCGATCAGCAGGAACTGCAGAGCGTCGCCGTCCGACAGCAGGGTCGCCCAGGACAGCGGGAAGATGGTGACGAGGTGGAACAGCGCGAAGCTCGCCAGCGGCGCGAAGGCGCCGACCAGCACGTTGCGGCCCTGCTCCATGAACAGGCCGAACACCGGCGCCGGCTCCAGCTCGCGGGTGGTGAGGAGCTGGGAATAGGCCTCGCTCAGCACCAGCCGCAGCCGGGCGAACAGCGCCACCACGTTGACCGCGAAGGCCACGAAGAACGGATAGCGCCAGCCCCAGGACAGGAAGTCCTCGGGCGACAGCGTGTTGAGGAAGAAGGCGAACAGGGCGGCGGCCAGCAGGAAGCCGAGCGGCGCGCCGAGCTGCGGCATCATCGCGTACCAGCCGCGGCGGCCGGCGGGCGCGTTCAGCGACAGGAGCGAGGCGAGGCCGTCCCAGGCGCCGGCGAGCGCGAGGCCCTGGCCGATTCGGGCGGCCGCCAGCAGCCAGACCGCGCCGACGCCGATCTGGGCGTGGCTCGGCAGGAAGGCGATGGAGGCGGTGGAGCCGCCGAGCAGGAACAGCGCGATGGTGAGCTTCACGCCGCGGCCGTAGATGCGGCCCACGTTCATGAAGATGAAGGAGCCGATCGGCCGCGCCACGAAGGCGAGCGAGAAGATCGCGAAGGCGTAGAGCGTCGCGGTCAGCCGGTCGGTGTCGGGGAACAGCAGCGCCGGAAACACCACCACCGAG
Organism: Methylopila musalis; assembly: GCF_042679725.1. Lineage (NCBI taxonomy): Bacteria > Pseudomonadati > Pseudomonadota > Alphaproteobacteria > Hyphomicrobiales > Methylopilaceae > Methylopila > Methylopila musalis. The sequence continues at coordinate 1,512 of NZ_JBHTMX010000236.1, read as the reverse complement.
GCGATGCCGTAGACGAAGAAGTCGAAGAACTCCGACGTGCGGCCGATGACGACCGCGAGGGCGATCTCGCCCGGCGTGACCGTGTGGTGGTCGCCCTGCGTGCTCTGGCGGGCGTGGCGTTCCAGTTCGGCGGTCGAGGACAGGGCGTGGTCTTGGCTCATCGATCCCAACGCTGCTTTGTGCGGGCGCGCCCGCCGCGGGACGGATGGATCCCGGACAGGCAAGATGGCGCGGCGAACCGCAGGCCTCAACGCCCAAGACCGCATGAATCGAGGACGCAGATGTCCAAAACGCATGGGTCCGAACGGACACGTCCGCAGGCTGAGGCGTCATTGTCTCTATGCGTATGGCCGTCACGCGCCGATAGGACAAAGCGTCCAATGTCGAAGCCGGCGGTGGGGGCGTAACGCACCCTGAACCTGCCCCGCTCCGCCAACACGGACAGCCGGCCCTTGAGCACTCTTCTCCGCCGTTTCGCCATCCTTCCGCTGGTCCTGCTTCTGGCAGGCTGCGAGATGGTCGTGATGTCTCCGTCCGGGGACATCGCCGCCCAGCAGCGCGATCTGATCGTGATCTCCACGGTCCTCATGCTGCTGATCATCGTTCCCGTCATCGCCCTGACGCTCCTGTTCGCCTGGCGCTACCGCGAGTCGAACAAGGAGGCCACCTACGACCCCGACTGGCACCACTCGACCCAGCTCGAGGTGGTGATCTGGGCGGCGCCGCTGGTGATCATCATCGCGCTCGGCGCGGTGACGTGGAGCAGCACCCACCTGCTGGACCCGTACCGTCCGCTGTCGCGCGTCGCCGAAGGGCGTCCGCTGCCGGAGGGCGTGAAGCCGCTGCAGGTGCAGGCGGTGGCGCTCGACTGGAAGTGGCTGTTCATCTACCCGGAGCTCGGCGTCGCGACCGTGAACGAGCTGGCGGCGCCGGTGGACCGGCCGATCAACTTCCAGATCACCTCGTCCACGGTGATGAACTCGTTCTTCGTTCCGGCGCTGGCGGGCCAGATCTACGCCATGGCCGGCATGGAGACGAAGCTGCACGCGGTCATCAACAAGGCCGGCGTCTATGACGGCTTCTCCGCCAACTACAGCGGAGCGGGCTTCTCGGACATGCGCTTCAAGTTCCACGGTCTGTCGGAGGCCGAGTTCGAGGCCTGGGTCGCCAAGGCCAAGGCCTCGGGCGCCGCGCTCGACCGGGCGACCTACACGACGCTTGAGAAGCCGAGCGTGCGCGAGCCCGTGAAGCTCTACGCCTCCGTGGACGGCGAGCTCTTCGACGCCATCCTCAACATGTGCGTCGACACGGCCAAGATGTGCATGAAGGACATGATGCGCATCGACGCCCAGGGCGGTCTCGGCAAGGACGGCATCCGCAACGTCTTCGCCCTGCAATACGACGCGCCGCGCTCCCGCGGCGGCCATCAGGCCCCGCCGAAGCGCTTCGTCGCGGCCGCCTGCACGCCGGACGCCCCGCGCGACGGCCTGACCCTCGAGCGCGCGGCCCCGA
>NZ_JBHTMX010000235.1:0-4087 GCF_042679725.1 Methylopila musalis | reverse complement strand
GCCGCGCGGGCGACGCTGGAGCGGCTGACGCCGGCCGGCCACGCGCCGCGCGTCACCGTCTCGCTGAGCGACGAGCCGCCGCTCGCGCTCGCCTTCGTGGTGATCAGCGCGGAGCCGGCCGCGTGACGCGGCGGGCGTCGATTGCCGTTTGCAGCGGCGAAGAGTATCACGGCCACCGATCCGGCCCGCGGCGGCCTCACACGGAAAAGCGATGAGCGTGACGACCGACAAGAAGCAGAGCGCCGACGGCGGGTTTGTCGAGATCATCAAGATCGTCGTGCAGGCTCTCCTGATCGCCGTCGCCATCCGCACGGTGCTGTTCCAGCCGTTCAACATCCCGTCGAGCTCGATGGAGAAGACGCTGCTGGTGGGCGACTACCTGTTCGTCTCCAAATACGCCTACGGCTACAGCCGCCACTCGCTGCCCTTCAGCCCGCCGATCGGCGACGGCCGCATCTTCGCCTCCGTGCCGAAGCGGGGCGACATCGCGGTGTTCAAGCTGCCGACCGACAACTCGACCGACTACATCAAGCGCGTGATCGGCCTGCCGGGCGACCGCATCCAGATGATGGACGGGGTGCTGTTCATCAACGAGAAGGCGGTGCCGAAGCAGCGCATCGAGGATTACGTGGAGGGCGCCGGCGGGCAGACCCGCCGCATCCCGCGCTACCGCGAGACGCTGGACAACGGCGTGTCCTACGAGGTGCTCGACCTCGTGGAGAACGGCTTCCTCGACAACACGCCGGTCTACACGGTGCCGCAGGGCCATCTGTTCATGATGGGCGACAACCGCGACAACTCCACCGACAGCCGCGTGCAGTCGGCGGTGGGCTATGTGCCGATGGAAAATCTGGTCGGCCGGGCGGAGGTGCTGTTCTTCTCGGTGGACAAGGCGCCGGCCTGGGCGTTCTGGCAGTGGCCGTGGTCGGTGCGCTGGGGCCGCATCGGCATGTCGCTGCGATGAAGAAGCGGGCGCTCGCCCATGCGGAGGTCGAGGCGCGGATCGGACATGCGTTCGCGGACCGCTCGCTTCTGGAGCGCGCGCTGACCCACATCAGCGCCGCTACCTCGTCCGAGGGGCGGCTCGGCAGCTACCAGCGGCTGGAGTTTCTGGGCGACCGGGTGCTGGGGCTTGCGGTCGCCGACATGCTGATCGAAGCTTTTCCCACCTCCGACGAGGGCGAGCTGTCGCGCCGGCTCGCGGAGCTGGTGCGGGCGGAGGCCTGCGCGGAGGTCGCCGGCGCCATGGATCTCGCGCCCTTCATCCGCCTCGGGCCCGGCGAGCAGGGCTCGGGCGGGCGGCGCAAGGTGGCGATCCTCGCCGACGTGTGCGAGGCGGTGATCGGCGCGGTGCATCGCGACGCGGGCTACGAGACGGCGGCGCAGCTGGTGGACCGGTTCTGGCGGCCGCGCATGCTGGCGCCCCGGCGGCCCTTGCGCGACGCCAAGACGGAGTTGCAGGAATGGGCGCAGGGGCGAGGTCTCGCCATGCCGCTCTATCAGGAAGTGGAACGCTCCGGCCCCGACCACAGCCCGCATTTCCGCGTGGCCGTGGTGGTGGACGGTCTGGGCGAGGGACTGGGCGCCGGCCGCTCCAAGCGCGCGGCGGAGCAGGATGCGGCGCGGGCGCTGCTGGCGCGCGCGGGCGTCGCGATCGAAGGACGTGAGGATGTCTGACACTGCATCGAACGAAGCGGTTCCGCCTGAGGGCGACACCCGCTGCGGCTTCGTGGCGCTGGTGGGCGCGCCGAACGCGGGCAAGTCCACGCTGCTGAACGCGCTGGTCGGGGCCAAGGTCTCCATCGTCAGCCACAAGGTGCAGACCACCCGCGCGCTGGTGCGCGGGCTGGTGATCGCCAAGGGCGCGCAGATCGTGTTCGTGGACACGCCCGGCATCTTCTCGCCGAAGCGGCGGCTCGACCGCGCCATGGTCACCACCGCCTGGGGCGGGGCGGGCGACGCGGATCTGGTCGGCCTTCTGATCGACGCCCGCAAGGGCCTCGACGAGGACAACCTCGCCATTCTCGACAAGCTCGGCCAGACCGGCCGGCGCAAGGTGCTGATCCTGAACAAGATCGACACCGTCCGCCGCGACACGCTGCTGGCGCTGGCGCAGGAGGCGGCGGCGCGCACGCCGTTCGAGCGCGTGTTCATGGTCTCCGCGCTCACCGGCGACGGCGTGAAGGACCTGATCGACTTCTTCGCGGACGAGATGCCGGCGAGCCCGTGGCTCTATCCGGCCGACGACATCTCCGACCTGCCGCTCCGGGCGCTCGCCGCCGAGATCACCCGCGAGAAGCTGTTCGCCCGCCTGCACGACGAACTTCCTTACGCCTCCACCGTCGAGACCGAGAAGTGGGAGGTCCGCCCGGACGGCTCCGCCCGCGTGGAGCAGACGATCTATGTGGAGCGGGAGAGCCAGAAGCGCATCGTCATCGGCAAGGGCGGCCAGACGGTGAAGGAGATCTCGATGCACGCGCGCAAGGAGATCTCCGAGATCGCCGAGACGACCGTGCACCTGTTCCTGTTCGTGAAGGTGCGCGAGAACTGGGGCGACGATCCCGAGCGCTACCGCGAGATGGGGCTGGAGTTCCCGCGCGGCTGACGGACGGCCGCGCGCCGCGCACGGCGCGTTCCGCCGGTCAGGCGATGATCCGCAGATGGGCGAGGTCCTCGTTGCGGGCGAGGACGTCGGTCTCCGCCACCACGAGGTTGCGGCCGTTGCGCTTGGCCGCGTAGAGGCAGCGGTCGGCGCGGTCGACCACGGTCTGCCCGGTGTCGCCGCTGCGCCAGGTGGCGACGCCCACCGACACGGTGACCCGGCCGAGATGCTCGCCGGTGGAGCGCTTCACCAGATCCTTGGTCATCACCGCGCGCCGGATGCGCTCGCCAACCGCGAGCGCGGCGTTGACGTCGGAGGCGCCCAGCACGATCGCGAACTCCTCGCCGCCGAAGCGGGCGGCCAGATCCGGCCCCTTCACGTTCTGCTTCAGCGACAGCGCCACCAGCCGCAGCACCTGATCGCCGGTGAGATGGCCGAACGTGTCGTTGAAGGTCTTGAAGTGGTCGATGTCGATCACGAGCACGGAGAACGGCTTGCCGTCCGCCGCCTCCTTCAGCGCGCGCTCGAGCGTGCTTTCGAGATACTTCCGGTTGGCGAGGCCGGTGAGCGGATCGGTGAGGGACTCGACCCGCACCAGCTCCAGCGCGTGGTGCAGCTCCTGCATCTCGTCCTGGGCCTCGCCCAGGCGGCGCTCCAGCTCCACGGTCTTGGAGACGGTGGCGTTGGTCGCGGCGAGCAGGCTCTGGGCCAGCGTCTCCAGCGGCGCGCCGGACGCGCCCATGCGCCGCGCGCGCTCGCTGATGCTCTCCAGCTTCTGCACGTAGTCGAGCTTCTGCCCGCGCGCATCCTTCAGGATGTCGGCGACCTGGACGATCTCGTCCAGAATGCGCGAGCCCACATGGTCGACCCGGTCGGACAGCCGCAGCGGGGACAGGTAGGTCTCGTAGAGGCTGTCGAGCTCGTCCTCGCTGATGGTGGGCGAGCGTTCGAGCGCCTCGTTGATCGCGCGGTTCAGCGCGGCGTTGTAGCCGGTGGCGTAGGTGTACCAGAGCTCGTAATTGCGCGGAAACGCGGGATGCCGATGCGCCCGCAGACGTCGCACCGCAGCGTCGCTGAAGATGAGCGTACGCTCGTAATCGGTCGCGTTGCGCCGCATGCAGCCTTTGCCCCCGCAGGCTTGCCCGCCGCCGGTCTCGTGACCGAGGACGTCTGGAGCCATAAGGAAGCAGTAGAGGGCTTAAATTCAAGTTAAGGGGGCGGGCCCCGCCCGATGAGGCAAGTAGAGCGGGGCGACCTGATCGATCGATCGAGCCGATCAGGCCTTCTTCACACGGATCGGACGGGCCAGGAACGCCGGAAGATGGTCGCCGAACCCGACGCCGGTGTTATCGTTATCGTCCGACGAGCGGCGTCCGCGCGGGGCGGGCTCCGAAACCTGCCGGGCGGGAGCGGGCGCAGGCGCCGCGCGGGGCGTGTCGCGGGCTGCGGCTTCGGCCTTGGGCTCGCTCGGCTTCGGCGCCGCAG
>NZ_JBHTMX010000234.1:0-4106 GCF_042679725.1 Methylopila musalis | reverse complement strand
CCCGGCGGCGGCGGCCACCACGCGGGCGGCGCGGGCGATCGCCTCCACCACGGCGCCGAGGCCGATGGCGATGGCGCCGGAGCCCGCGAGGCTCGCCGCGATGTCGACCGTGGCGACCATGTCGCCGGTCAGCAGCAGAAAGGCGCTCCAGAGCAGCAGCACCGCGCCGAGGCCGAAAAGAACGAAATGCATGGACGCGATCCTCGCCGGCAAATTGATTCCGGGGGCACCATGCGCGGATTACGGTTATCGCCCGGTAAAGCGGTAGTATGGGACCGGTTACGCTGCTCTTCCACTTCGGCGTTGTCGCGCCGGGGACCGCGGCCTATGTAGCGCATGGACGCCGGCGCCCCGGGCGTCGATCACCCGGACGCAATTCTGGAGATTTTTCATGTCGTTCAAGCTGCCCGAACTGCCTTACGCCTACGACGCGCTCCAGCCCTACATGTCCAAGGAGACGCTGGAGTTCCACCACGACAAGCACCACAACGCCTATGTGGAGACCGGCAACAAGCTGCTCGAGGGATCGGGCCTCGAAGGCCTGTCGCTCGAGGAGGTTGTGAAGCAGAGCTTCGGCAAGAACGCGCCGCTGTTTAACAACGCCGCCCAGCACTACAACCACCTGCACTTCTGGAACTGGCTGAAGCCGAACGGCGGCGGCGCCATTCCGGACGAGATCGAGAAGAAGATCGAGTCCGACCTCGGCGGCGTCGAGAAGTTCAAGGCCGACTTCATCGAGGCCGGCAAGAGCCAGTTCGGCTCGGGCTGGGCCTGGCTCGCCCTCAAGGACGGCAAGTTCGTAATCCAGAAGACCCCGAACGGCGAGAACCCGCTGGTCCACGGCGCGACCCCGCTGCTCGGCGTCGACGTGTGGGAGCACTCCTACTACATCGACTACCGCAACCGCCGCCCCGACTATCTGAAGGCCTTCGTCGACAATCTCATCAACTGGGAATACGTCGAGAAGCTCTACGCGGAAGCGAAGTGACGCCGAGGTCCTGAGCGCGCCCTCGGGCGCGCGATCGTCGGACATTCCGCGCGCGGCGCGGCGGGCCCTCCGCCGCGCCGCGCGTCTTTTTTGAAGCGAGCCCCGTCCCGTGAACTACCGCCACGCCTTTCACGCCGGAAACTTCGCCGACGTGCTCAAGCATGTCGTGCTGGCGCGCGTCGTGGACTACCTCAACGCCAAGCCCGCGCCCTGGGGCTATCTCGACACCCATGCGGGCGTGGGCGTCTACGATCTAGACGGCGACGAGGCCCGGCGCACCGGCGAATGGCGCAACGGCGTCGGCCGGCTGTCCGGCCGCCGCTTCGGCGAGGCGACCGAGCGGCTGCTGGCGCCGTGGCGCTCCGTGGTGGCGGAGTTTTCGGCGCCCGGCGAGGCGCTGGCGCGCTATCCCGGATCGCCGGAGATCGTGCGCCGGCTCGCCCGCGACGACGACCGGCTGCGGCTCTGCGAGCTGCACCCCGCCGACCGGGAGAGCCTCGCCCGCGCCATGGGGCGGGACGCGCGGGTGAAGGTGGTGGAGATCGACGGCTGGACCGCGCTCAACGCCTGGCTGCCGCCGCGGGAGCGGCGCGGGCTGGTGCTGATCGATCCGCCGTTCGAGCAGCCAGGCGAACTGGGGCGCATGGCCGAGCGTTTCCTCGCCGCGCGCAAGGTCTGGCCGACCGGCGTCTACCTGCTGTGGTACCCGATCAAGGATGCGCGCGAGACCGCGACGGCGCTGCTCAGGCCGCTCGCCGCCGCCGGGATCGACAAGCTGCTGCGCGTCGAGCTGCTGGTGCGTAAGCCTGACGATCCGAGGGCGCTGGCGGGCTCGGGGCTCATCATCGCCAACCCGCCCTGGACGCTGGCGGACGAGCTCGCCGCGGGCCTTCCGGAGCTCGCGTCGGCGTTGAAGCAGGGGCCCGGCGCGCGCGCCGTGGTGGAGCTTGTTGCGGCGCCGCAGAATTGAGACGTTTCCGGGGCGATCTGGCGTTCTTTTCGCCTTGCCATCCGCCGTCCGGAGCCTTTACCAAATCAGGGCAGCGCGCGGGGCTGGCCGTGGCGGGGGGAGTTACGGCGCGTCCGCGCCCCGCCGCTTGTCTGCCGCGTGATGTGCGCTTCGCTTGGGGGAAGCGCGGATGGCAACGGCAGGCAGGGGGGCGCCCGCATGGCGCAAAGTGGGACGGTCAAGTTCTTCAACGCTGAGAAGGGCTACGGCTTCATCAAGCCGGATGACGGCGGCAGCGATATCTTCGTCCATGTGTCCGCGGTGACCCGCTCGGGGCTTTCGAGCCTCACCGAGGGGCAGCACGTCTCGTTCGACGTGGAGCCGGACCGGAAAGGCAAAGGCCCCAAGGCGGTCAATCTCGTCGTCAACTGAGCCCCGCAGACGCGCGGGCGATCGTCGTCCCGCGGTGCGGCATCCGCACGCTGACGCGGGCGGCGCGAACGTCACGCCGCGGTTCGTCCCGAGAGGGCGGCCCGCGGCGTTTTCATACCCACGGGACCTGATGCTCATGCTGACACTCCGCTCGTCGCCGCCGTCGCCCTTCGGACGCAAGGTGAAGATCGCCGCCGCCGTTCTCGGGTTGTCGGACCGCATCGAGGTGGTGAAGACCGACACCACCAGTCCCGACGACGCCATCCGCGCGCTGAACCCCCTCGGCAAGATTCCGACGCTGGAGTTCGACAGCGGCGCGACCCTGTTCGACAGCCGCGTGATCCTCGAATATCTTGACCACCTCGCCGGCGGCGGCCGCATCATCCCCGCCGATCCGGCGGAGCGCTTCGCCGTGCTGCGGCTGCAGGCGCTGGCCGACGGCCTGATGGACGCCGCCCTGCTGCAGATCTACGAGGTGCGCCTCCGGGCGGAGGACAAGCGCGACGCGGGCTGGCTCGCCAATCAGGCGGGCAAGGTGGAGCGGGCGCTGAAGGCGCTGGAGGACGCGCCCCCGTCCGCGCGCATCGACGTGGGGACCATCGCGGTCGCCTGCGCGCTCGGCTATCTCGACCTGCGGTTCGAGGGCCGCTGGCGCGAGACCCACCCCAGACTGGTGGAATGGCTCGACGCCTTCCGGGCCCAGACCCCCTCCTACGACGCCACCCGCGCGCTGTCCTGACGGCGCAAGACGCGCGGCGGCGCGGGTGAGCGCCCCGCCGCGCGTCAGCCGGCGTCAGGCCGGGATGCGCAGGACCTGGCCGGGATAGATCTTGTCCGGGTGGGACAGCAGCGGCTTGTTGGCCTCGAAGATGTCCGGGTAGCGGTTCGCCTGGCCGTACTGCTCCTGGGCGATCTTTGACAGCGTGTCGCCCTTCTTGACGGTGTAGAACGTCGCCTCCGGTTCGGCGTTCGCGACCGTGATGCTCTCCTCCACCTTCGACACGCCGAGCGTGTTGCCGGCGGCTAGGATGATTTTTTCGCGCACCTCGTTCGAGGGAGCCGCGCCGCTGATCTTCACGGTGTCGCCGTCGACCTCGACCGTCACGTCGCCGGCGTCGAGGCCGTGTTTCGCGAGCTCGTCCTTGATCTTGTCGGCGGGGGCGGCCTGCGCCTCGCTCGCGCCGAACAGCTTCTCGCCCACGTCCCTGATGAAATCGAAAACGCCCATGCCGACCTCCCGTTCGCTCCCGCATCCATCGTGCGGGCGCGAACCATAAGCCGCGCCGTGTATAACAGCCATATGATGTGGTTAATTTTCCACGTCAGAAGCGGTAATTGAGCCCGATCCGCGCCAGACCGCCTTCGGGCGCCAGCGTCAGCTCCCGGTCGGAGCGGTAGCTGCGGCGGTCGAGATCCACGTAGATGTAGTCCGCGCGCGCGGAGACGCCTCCGCCGAGGTCGGCCTCCGCGCCGACGCCGAGGCTCCAGCCGAAATGGACCGCGCTGTCCCGCGCGCCGCCGCGGACATACTCCACCGAAGCGAAGGCGGCGCCGGCCGCGCCATAGACGACGAAACGGTCGAAGGCGTAGCCCACGCGCGCCCGCACGCCGCCGAGCGCCCCGGTCTCGAAACGGCCGCCCTGCGCGCGGCCGTCGAAGCCGCCGATCGTGACGTCGCCTTCCACGCCGAAGGCCCAGGGGCTGGAGCGCCAGCCATAGCCCGCCGCGAGGCCGCCG
>NZ_JBHTMX010000233.1:0-4109 GCF_042679725.1 Methylopila musalis | reverse complement strand
GCAGGCCTCCGCCGCGCTCGCCAGCGCCCGCGCCGCCGGCGCGCTTTCGGTGCGCTGGGCGGGCGCCGCCCTGAACGACGACGCCTACAGCCGGCTCCGCATGGAGCAGGAACTGCGCCACGCCATCGCCGCGGGCGAGCTGGAGCTGCATTACCAGCCCCAGATCGAGCTCCGGTCCGGCCGGCCGCTCGGGGCCGAGGCGCTGGCGCGCTGGCGCCACCCGACCCGGGGCATGATCCCGCCGGACAAGTTCGTGCCGGTGGCGGAGGAATGCGGTCTGGTGGAGGCGCTCGGCCGGTTCGTGCTGGAGACGGCGGCCCGGCAGGCGGCCGCCTGGGCCGGCCTCGGCTTCCACCTGCGGGTCGCGGTCAACGTGTCGGCGATCCAGCTGCGCAATCCGTCCTTCGCCCAGACCGCCCTCGACATCCTGCGCGAGGCGGACTGCGATCCGGCGCTGATCGAGCTCGAGATCACCGAAAGCGCCGCCATGGCCGATCCCGACCACGCCGCGCGCCAGCTGGCGCCGCTGCGGGCCGTGGGCGTCCGTATCGCCATCGACGATTTCGGCACCGGCTACTCCAACCTCGCCTCGCTGACGCGGCTGCCCTTCGACGTCATCAAGATCGACCGCGGCTTCGTGCGCGACGCGCTCGAACACCCCAACGCCCGCATGGTGGTGGCGGCGGTGCTGGGGCTTGCCGCCAATCTCGGCGTCGAAACGGTGGCCGAGGGCGTCGAGACCGAGGAGCAGCTCGCTTTCGTGACGGCCCACGGCTGCACCTTCGGGCAGGGCTACCTGTTCTCGCGGCCCGTGCCGGCGGAAAGCCTGCTGACCTGGCGGCGCAACCAGCTGGTGGCGGAGCTGCGGCGCATGGCGGGCGCCGGCGCCGCGCGCCCCGCTGCGAACGCGGCGCTGGAGGCTCTGGCACGCCTGGCCTCACGGGAGCGGGCGTTGCCGGCGTGACGCCGCCGGCGCGCTTCGTCATTGAGCCGTCACATCGAAGCGACTAGAACCCGCCCGCCGGGTCTTCGCCCGCCATCCGGGAGCTTCGCCATGACGACCACCCCCGCCAACCCCCACGACACCGCCCGCATCCTCGTGGAGGCGCTGCCCTACATGCAGCGTTACGACGCCGCGACTGTGGTGGTGAAGTACGGCGGCCACGCCATGGGTAACGCCGAGGCCGCGCGCTGGTTCGCGCAGGACGTGGCGATCCTGAAGGAGGTTGGCATCAACCCGGTGGTGGTCCACGGCGGCGGGCCGCAGATCGGCGCCATGCTGAACCGCCTCGGTATCAAGATCGAGTTCAAGGCGGGTCTGCGCGTCACCGACGCCGCCACCGTCGAGGTGGTGGAGATGATCCTCGCCGGCCTGATCAACAAGCAGATCGTGGCCTCCATCAACGCCGAGGGCGGCCGCGCCATCGGCCTGTGCGGCAAGGACGGCGGCATGGTGAGCGCCCGCAAGCTCACTCGCACCATGCTCGATCCCGAGACGCTGACCGAGCAGGTGCTCGATCTCGGCTTCGTGGGCGAGCCCGACAAGGTGGACCGCACCGTGCTCGACTGGGTGATCGCCTCCGACCTGATCCCGGTGGTCGCGCCGGTGGCGGCCGACGCCGAGGGCGTCTCCACCTACAACGTCAACGCCGACACCTTCGCGGGCGCGATCGCGGGCGCGGTGGACGCCAAGCGCCTGCTGCTGCTGACGGACGTGCCGGGCGTGCTCGACAAGCAGGGCAAGCTGATCGAGCAGCTCTCGGTGGAGGAGGCGCGCGGCCTCATCGCCGACGGCACCATCTCGGGCGGCATGATCCCCAAGGTCGAGACCTGCATCTACGCGGTGGAGAAGGGCGTCGAGGGCGTCGTCATCCTCGACGGCAAGACGCCGCACGCGGTGCTGATCGAGCTTCTGACCGAGGGCGGCGCCGGCACGCTCATCACCCGGTGAGCAACGTCGTCCAGTTCCGCCGGCCCGAGAAGAAGCCGGATCCCAACCGGCCGGCGGAGCGCAGGCGCGGCGTCGGCGAGTTTCTCGTCGCCGTGCTGGTGACGGGGCTGATCCTCTATCTGCTGCCCTCGCTCTGGTCGGGCTTCTCGCTGCATTTCCTCGCGGTGATCAACCTGCTCGTGGCCGTGGTCTACGCCATGCAGGGGCCGCGGCTGCTGGCGATCGGCTGGATCACGCTGTCGCTGGTCCTGCTCGCGCTCGCCCAGGCGCCGTCGCCGGTGTCCTACGCCCTGTTCCAGGGGCTGGAGGCGCTGAAGGCGCTTCAGCCCTGAAAACGCCGCGAAGTCGGGCGATCAGAAGACGTTCATGATCCTCGCGTAACTCTCAGGGGCCTTAACGCCTCGACGTTCGCGGGGCAGGCCACGCAAAGGCGTCCATGAACGACATGCCCCCTCCCGCCGCCGTCTCCCGGCTGGCGGACCACGCCGAGCAGGCGATCGACAAGGGTTTCGACCATGTCGACACGTGGGTCTTCGATCTCGACAACACGCTCTATCCGCCGTCCTCGCGGCTGTTCGACCAGATCGACGACAAGATCACCGCCTATGTGGCGAACCAGTTCGGCATCGACGGCATCTCCGCGCGGGCGCTGCAGAAATATTATTACCGCGTCCACGGCACGACCCTGAAGGGCCTGATGACGGAGGAGGGGCTCGACCCCGCCCATTTCCTCGCCTTCGTCCACGACATCGACCATTCGGTGCTGGTGCCGGCCCCGGACCTCGCCGCCGCCATCGCCCGCCTGCCGGGCCGGCGCTTCGTGCTGACCAACGGCTCCCGCTACCACGCCGAGCGGGTGGCGACGCGGCTCGGCGTGGCGGACCTGTTCGAGGACATCTACGACATCGCGGCCTCGAACTACGTGCCGAAGCCGTCGCAGGAGGCCTACGACACCTTCCTGAAGCGCCACGGCGTGGAGGCGCGCAAGGCCGCCATGTTCGAGGACCTCGCGAAAAACCTCGTCGCGCCGCACCGGCTCGGCATGCGCACGGTGCTGGTGGCGCCGGCGGACGGGGCGGGCGACGCGCTGGACCGGACCACCGGCCCCGACGACCTCATCGCCGGCCCCCATGTGGACCATGTCACCACCGACCTGCCGGGCTTCCTCTCGGCGCTCGCGATCGTGGCGCGCGACTGAGCCCGGTTCCCGCCGGTCTCTCGTGATTCCGGTAACCTTCCGCGAACGGCTTGTCCGTTAAGCCTTCAGGGCGCGGCCGTGCGGCCGCGACGGATGGGCGATGCGGGGACCACGAGGCGTGGCTTTCGGCGGACGTAGGATGGCGCGCGCTCTCGCGGTCGCGCTCGCGCTTGGCGCGGGCGACGCCTGGGCCGCGACGGCGACCACCACGGCGACCCTCGAGAAGGAGGGATACGCCCGTCTGGCGCTGGCCTTCGACGCCTTGCCCCCCCACGACGTGACGCTCGCGAACGGCGTGCTCACCCTCAGCTTCGCCGAGCCGGTGAAGATCGACACCGGCCCGATCGTGCGCGGTCTCGGCGATCTCGTCGGCATGGTCCGGCGCGATCCGGACGGCACCGCGATCAAGATCGCGCTCACCCGCTCCGCCAAGCTGAACGTGACCGAGGCGGGCGAAGCGCTCTACGTGGATCTCCTGCCCGCCAACTGGGTCGGCATGCCGCCCGGCCTGCCCAAGGGCGTGCTCGCCGCGCTCGGCAAGGCCGCCCGCGAGGCGCGCGCCGCCAAGGCGGAGATGGAGCGCCGCCGCCGGGTCGAGATGCCGCCGGTCACCGTGTCCGCCGCCACGCTGCCGACGCTCTACCGGCTCACCTTCGGCATGGAGCCCGGCGCGGAGGTGGAGATGGCCCGCGACGGCGAGCGGGTGACGCTGACCTTCGACGCGCCCTATCCGTTCGACGTCGTCGCCGCACGCGCCAACCTGCCGTCCGCCTTCGTTGGGCTGGAGGCGAAGGTCGGCCCTCGCGGGCTGGTGATCACGCTGCCCGCGCCCGACGACAAGGACGCGCGCGGCTTCCGCGAAGACGACGACTACGTGCTCGACATCGACCGCGACGCGCCCGCGGACGCCGGACCGGCGGCGTCCACGCCGCCGCGCGTCCTGCCCGCGCTCGCCCCGCC
>NZ_JBHTMX010000232.1:0-4132 GCF_042679725.1 Methylopila musalis | reverse complement strand
TCGGGCGCAGTCGCCTCGGCGTCGGGCCAGGGCGCCTCGGGCGCCAGCGCGGAGGGTGTACCCTCCTCCGCCGGCGTGGCCGGGGCGTCGCCCGCGAGCGCCGCGGGCGTTGAGGCGGCGGCGGGCTTGCCGTCCATCGCCTTGCGCAGTTCGTCCCGCGCCAGCGCGACCGGATCGCCGCCGATCGCCTTGGAGGCGACGTCCTTGAGGCCCGAGACCTCCTTGCGCAGTTCGTCGAGCTCAGCCTCGCGCATGGCGTCGTTGAACTGGGTCTGGAACTCGCCGGCCATGCGCCGCACGGTCGCGACCATGCGGCCCACGTTGCGCAGCAGAGCCGGCAGGTCCTTCGGCCCCACGACGACCAGCGCCACCACGGCGACGATCAGAAATTCGGACCAGGCGATATCGAACATGGACGCAAGCCCCTGCAGGGGCGCAGGCGCTCGCCGCGCCGCGCCCGGAGCGCCGCGGACGGCGCCGGTCGCTTAGGACTTGTGGACGTCGTTCGCGCCGACGCCGGTGCGCGCCTGCGCGTCCTGGCGGTGCTCGATGGTCTGCCCGCCGCGCGGCTGCGACATGCCCTCGGCGACGTCGTCGTCTTCGGCGAGCCCCTTCTTGAAGCTCTTGATGCCCTTGGCCATGTCGCCCATCAGCTCGGAGATCTTGCCGCGGCCGAACAGCAGCAGGACGAGCACGGCGACGACCAACCAGTGCGTGAGGCTCATGGACGCTTATCCTCGATCAAACCGGCGAAGGCGGCGCCCGTCGCGACCGCCACGGCTTCGCCGCTTGGCTCGGAACCTAGGTCTCGTGTGCGGCGAACACAAGACTTTCGCTCAAGTCGAGCGTCACGCCGACGTCAGAATCGGGCTCCGGGGCCACGCCCGGGCGCAGCCGGGCGCGCAAAGGTCGCGCCGCGCCCTCGACCGCCACCTCCACGCGCTCCGCCCCGCCGACGAAACGGCGCGACAGGATCCGTCCGGCGACGCCCTCGCCCACGGGCCCGATTCGCAGGCTCTCGGGACGCGCGGCCACCACCGCCGCCCCGTCCGGCAGGCCCCCGGCCGGGGCGTGGCCCAGCGCGCAGAGGGCTGATCCGTCGCGGATCTCGGCGTCGAGTTCGTTGAGGTCGGAGAAGAACCGCGCGGCGTAGAGCGTCGAGGGCGCGCGATAGAGGGTTTCGGGCGCGCCGCGCTGGATCACCCGGCCGCGCCGCAGCAGCACGATCTCGTCCGCCACCAGCATCGCCTCCTCGGGATCGTGGGTGACGATCACCGCGGTCGCGCCAATGTCTTTTAGAACGCCGAGCGTGTCGTCGCGCACCTGGTCGCGCAGGCGCCGGTCGAGGCCGGAGAACGGCTCGTCCATCAGCAGCACGCCCGGCCGGGGCGCGATGGCGCGGGCGAGCGCCGCGCGCTGCTGCTCGCCGCCTGAGAGTTCGCCCGGCAGCCGCCCACCATGGGCGCCGAGCCCGACGCGCTCAAGCTCCTCCCGTGCGAGCGCCTCGGAGCGCGCCCGCGACAGGCCCTTGAGGCCGAAGGCCACGTTCCGCAGCAGGGTCATGTGCGGGAACAGCGCGAAATCCTGAAACATCAGGCCGACGCCGCGCTTTTCCGGCGGCAGGAACACGCCCGGCCCGGTGACGACCCGATCGCCGAGCCGCACCTCGCCCCGCCCCGGCCGCTCCACGCCGGCCGCGATGCGCAGCAGCGTGGTCTTGCCCGAGCCGGATTCGCCCAACAGCGCCACCACGGCGCCGGCCGGCGCCGTGAACGACACGTCGCTGACGGCGTAGCCCTCGCCGTGGGAGTGCCACACGCCGTCGAACGCGAGCGACAGGGCCCGGACGCGCGCCGGCGTCTCGGGCGCGGCGGCGAAGTTCAGCGTCATGGCGCAGCGCCTCCTTCATCGTCGGTCGAGAGCGCCTCGAACGGGTCGCCCTCCCCCAGCGGCTCCTCGTCCGCCGCCAGCGCGCCGTCGTCGCTCGGGGCCGGCAGGTCGAGGCCCGGCGGCAGCCGCGCGTCGAGCAGGCCCGCGCCCTTCAGCTCCTCCAGCCCCGGCAGGTCGGACACGCTCTCCAGCGCGAAATGGTCGAGAAACGCGGTGGTGGTGCCGAAGGTGACGGGCCGGCCCGGCGCCTTGCGGCGGCCACGCAGGCGGATATAGCCCGCCTCCAGCAGCGTCTCCAGCGTGCCGCGCGAGGTGGCGACGCCGCGAATCTCCTCGATCTCGGCGCGGGTCGCCGGCTGGTGATAGGCGATGATGGCGAGGGTCTCGATCGCGGCGCGCGACAGCTTGCGCGGCTCCCGCGCCTCCGCCGACAGGGCGGCCGCGATGTCGGGCGCGGTGCGGAACGCCCAGGCCTCGCCGACCCGGACCAGATTGACGCCCCGCCCGGCGTAGAATCCGGCCAGCAGCCGCAGCGCCAGCGCCACGTCGGTCCCGAGCGGCAGGCGGGCGGCGAGGACCTTCTCGTCGATCGGCTCCGGCGCGGCGAACAGCGACGCCTCGATCACGCGCAGCACGCGGTCGGGAACGCGCGCGGCCTCCTCCGGGGTCGGGCGCCCGTCGAGCCCCTCGACCGGCAGGAACGGCTCGTCGCCCCCGCTCACCGCTCGGACGGCTCCGGCGCGAGCGGCAGCGCCCCGCGCACGAACAGCGGCCCGAACGGCCGCTCCTGCCGCAGCTGAAGCCGCCCCTCCCGCGCCAGCTCCAGCGAGGCGCCGAGGCTGGAGGCCAGCACCGTCGCCCGCATCTCCGGCGTCATGTAGCGCGCCATCAGCGCATCGAGCCGCGCCCAGTCCGCGCTGCGGCCCGTCAACCGCCGCAGCGCGTCGCGGGCTTCGGCGAGCGTCCAGGTGGGGCGCCGCGCCACCGTGTGCGCGGTCTTCAGCGTCTTCATCCGAAGCCGCACATAGGCGGTCAGCAGGTCGAACAGCGTCGCGGTCCAGAGCGGCGCGCCCGCCGCGCCCTGCGGATCGGCTTCGCCCCGGGCGAAACGGTCCTGTCCGAGACGGGGCCGCGCCAGCAGCGCCGCGCCCGCCCGGCGCATGGCCTCGAGCCGCCGCAGCCGGAAGGCGAGCGCGGCGGCGACCATTTCGGCCGGGGGCTCGTCGTCGTCCTCGGCCCGGGGATCGGGCGCCAGCAGGCGCGATTTGAGATAGGCGAGCCACGCCGCCATCACGAGATAGTCCGCCGCGAGATCGAGCCGTTCCGCCCGCGCGGCTTCCACGAAGGCGAGATACTGCTCGGCGAGCGCCAGAATGGAGATGCGCGCCAGATCGACCTTCTGCCGGCGGGCGAGATCGAGCAGCAGGTCGAGCGGCCCCTCGAAACCGTCCAGATCCACCACGAAGGCGGCGCGTTCGGCCTCGGCCGCGGCGTCGGCCTCGAAGCTCAGGCCTTGCGGCGGGTCCCCCGCGGACACGGCCATGGACGTTCGATCTCCCGCGGCGTCAGGCGGTGGGCAGCCGGGCGAGCAGCGCGTCGCGCCGGGCCGCGAGTTCGGCGACGTCCACCGCGTCCGGCCGGGCGATCAGCCCGAGCGCATGCGCCGAACGCCGGGCGGCGTCGCCCTCCAGCCGCGGCGCCGCCGCCGCGACCTCGAGCATTTCGACCATGTCGCCGTTGCAATGCAAGGCGATGTCGCAGCCGGCGGCGAGCGCGGCGCCGGCGCTCGCGCCCACCGGGCCGGACAGCGCCTTCATGGACAGGTCGTCGGAGAGCAGCAGCCCGTCGAAGCCGATGTGGCCGCGCACGATCTCGGACAGCACCACCGGCGACAGCGTGCCCGGCCGGTCGGCGTCGATCGCCTCGAACACGATGTGGCCGGTCATGCCGAGCGGCATGTCCGCCAGCGCCCGGAACGGCGCGAAGTCGGTCGCCTCCAGCGTGGCGCGGTCGGTCGTCACCGTCGGCAGATGGTGATGGCTGTCCACGGTGGCGCGGCCGTGGCCGGGCATGTGCTTGACGACCGGCAGCACGCCCGCCGACAGCGCGCCCTCGCACACCGCCCGCCCGAGCGCCGCGACCGTCTCGGCGCGGTCGGCGTAGGCCCGGTCGCCGATGGCGTCCGTCATGCCCTCCGCCGGCAGGTCGAGGACCGGCAGGCAGTCCACGGTGACGCCGAGCG
>NZ_JBHTMX010000231.1:0-4180 GCF_042679725.1 Methylopila musalis | reverse complement strand
CTCGCGCAGGCCGACCGCCGCCGTCGCCGGCACGCCTTCGCCGTCCAGAGCCTTGGCGAGCGCCTCGGCGCGGGCGGCGTCGGCGCCGAGCGCCACCACGGGCGAGACGGTCTCGGACGCGGGCTCCGCCGCCCGGTCCTCCTCCAGCAGCAGGTCGAACCAGAAGGTCGAGCCCACCTCAGGCTCGCTTTCGAGCCGCAGTTCGCCGCCCTGCATCTCCACCAGCTGCTTGCAGATGGCGAGGCCGAGCCCGGTGCCGCCGAAGCGGTTGATGATGCTGGAGTCGGCCTGCGAGAACGCCTCGAAGATGCGCTTCTGCGCCTCGGGCGCGACGCCGATGCCGCTGTCCGCCACCTGGAAGCGCACGCGCGGCCGGCCGTGCTCCACACCGACGAGATCGGCGCCGATCACCACGCCGCCCGCTTCCGTGAACTTCACGGCGTTGCCGGCGAGGTTGAGCAGCACGTCGCGGATCTGCCGCGCCTCTCCCTTCAGACGGTAGGGCGTGCGCGGGGTGACGCAGAGCGACAGACGGATGTTCTTCTCCCGCGCCTGCGCCGTCAGCATGCCGCGCACCTCCGCCAGCAGCTGGTGCAGGTCGAACCCGGTCACGTGGCTCGGCATGCGGCCGGCCTCGATGCGGCTGAAGTTCAGCAGGTCGTCGATCAGCGCCAGCAGGGAGCGGCCGGCGTCGCCGGCGGTGCGCACCATGTCGCGCTGCTCGTCGTCGAGCCTCGTGTCGCGCAGAAGATCGGTCATGCCGATCACGGCGTTGAGCGGGGTGCGGAGCTCGTGGCTCACGCTCGCCAGGAACAGGCTTTTGGCCTTGCTCGCCTCCTCGGCCGCGATCCGGGCCCGGGACAGCTTCTGGATCAGCGTCGCGGCGTAGGCCGGCAGCGCGATCAGCCCGATCAGCAGGCCGATGGCCAGCGACGGGTTGTCCCGCCAGTAGGGCGTCGCCAGCACCGCGACCGCGAAGCCGACGACCGCGATCGCCGCTCCGTCCCGGAGCGCCCGGAGGCCGAAGCGGAAGCCGTTGCCGAACACGATCCAGAGGTAGAGCGGGTAGAGCACGGCGGTGGCCGCGCCGCCCACATGGAGGGCGGCCGACAGGAAGCCGATGTCGAACAGGCGGGCGAAAGCCTGGCGCCGCGGCGCGGGCGCCGGACGCCATGCGAGATGCGCGGCGATGAGCACGCCGCCGCCCGCATAGGCGGAGGCGAGGATGAGATACTGCCCCCAGGCGGAGGTAAAGGCGCAGTAGCCCACCAGCAGCGCGCCGACCACGAGCCGGTTGAGCGACATCTCGTGCTCGTCGCCCCGGCGCGCGGGCAGGCCCCGCCGGCCTGCGCCGAGCGCGCCCCGCAGGCCGGACAGGCGCTCCGCGAGGATCGTGCTCATGCGGTCTGGGCCACCACCGCTTCGCGCCGGACGAGATCGATGAAGTCGGCGGCGGGCATGGGCCGGCCGAAGTAGAAGCCCTGCACCTCGTCGCAGCCTTCGGCGCGCAGATGCCCCACCTGCGCCGCCGTCTCGACGCCCTCGGCGATGACGTCGAGGTTCAGGCTGTGGCCGAGATTGACGATGGCGCGCACGATCGCGACGTCGTTGCCGTCCTCCCGCAGGTTGTGGATGAACGAGCGGTCGATCTTGAGCCGGTTAACGGGGAAGTTGCGCACATAGGACAGCGACGAATAGCCGGTGCCGAAATCGTCGATGGAGAAGGTCACGCCGTGGGCCTGCAGCGCCCGCAGGCTGTGGACCACCCGCTCGGTGTCGTGCAGCAGGATGCTCTCCGTCAGCTCCAGCTCCAGCCGGCCGGACTCGAGCCCGCTCGCGGCGAGCGCCGCCAGCACCACCTGCTCCACGTTCTGCTTGCGGAACTGGATCGCCGACAGGTTCACCGCCACCCGGAGCGGCGGCAGCCCGTCGCGCGTCCAGGACGCCGCCTCGCGGCAGGCCTCGTTCAGCACCCATTCGCTGATGGGCACAATCAGCCCGCTCTCCTCCGCCTGCGGCAGGAAGTCGGCCGGGGAGACCAGATCGCCGTTGTCCTTGCGCCAGCGCACCAGCGCCTCGGCGCCGACGATCCGGCCGGAGGCGAGATTGACCTGGGGCTGGTAGTGCAACACCAGCTCCTTCTTGGCGAGCGCCCGGCGCATGTCGCTGTCGAGCACGGTGATGGCGCGGGCCTTCTTGTCCATGTCCTCGGCGAAGGCGCGAGTGCCGTCGCGCCCGTCGGACTTGGCGCGGTACATGGCGAGGTCGGCGTTTTTCAGGAGGTCGTCGAAGTCGAAGCCGTGGTCAGGGAACAGCGCGACGCCGATGCTGGCGGAGGTCGAGATCTCGTGGCCGTCCAGCAGGAACGGCACGCTCAGGCTCTCGCGCACCCGCCGGGCCAGATCCATGCCGTCGCCCACGACCGCGACATTGGTCTGCAGGATGGCGAACTCGTCGCCGCCGAGCCGCGCCACCGTGTCGGTCTCGCGGACCGTCGCGACCAGACGCTCGGCGACGGCCTTCAGCAGCCGGTCGCCGATGTGGTGGCCGAGCACGTCGTTGATGCCCTTGAAGCGGTCGAGATCGAACAGCAGCAGGGCGAATTTGGCGCCGCTGCGCCGCGCCTGCGCGATCTCATGCCGCACCCGCTCGTGCAGCAGCGAGCGGTTCGGCAGGTCCGTCAGCGCGTCGTGATGCGCCAGATGGCGCAGGTGGCTTTCCGCCCGTTTGCGGTCGGTGATGTCGAGCGCGGTGGTCAGCACCGCCGTCATGACGCCGGCCGCGTCGCGCAGGGGCGCCTTGGAGGTGAGGAAGTAGCGGCGCTCGCCCGCGCTGGTGATGAACTCCTCCTCGTAGCTCGGCAGAGCGGCCCCGCTCTGGAACACGAGGCGGTCCAGCGCCGCGCTGCGGTCGCCGTGGTGCAGTCCGAACAGCCGCGTGGGCGCGCCGCCGAGAAGCTCCTCGGGCGCGGCGCCCAGAAGGCTCGCGTGATAGGCGTTCACGAAGATGCAGCGGCCGTCCCGGTCCACGGCGCTGATCATGGCCGGCACGGTGTCGATCACCTGCGCCAGACGGTCAGAGCTGTCGCGCAGCTCGCTCTCCAGCGACGAGGCGCGGCGGGCGAGCGCCAGCTGCTGCCGCCGCAGCTTGAGCAGGTTGCGGGCGCGCGTCAGGAACTCGTGGTGATCGACCGGGCTCTGCAGGAAGTCGGTGGCGCCGGCCTCGAGCGCGTTGAGGCGGAAGCTGCGCTCCTCGTAGACGGTGAGCACCACCACCGGCACGTCGCCGCAGCCAGGCAGCGCGCGGAACCGGCGGGTGAACTCCGCCCCGTCGACGCCGGGCATCTTGTAGTCGGTGACGACGAGGTCCGGAGTCACGCTCTCGAAGAAGCCCAGCGCCTCGACCGGGTCTCCAAACGCGCGGACGTCGACACCCGGCTCGATCAGCGCCGCAAGTTTGGCGAAGATGTTCCGGTTGGTGACCCGATCGTCGAGGATGACTACAAGCGCCATATCGGCCCGTGAAGGAAGCGTCGGTCTGTTCGTTCGTGGCGTACTGCGCCGACCTTCTGTGCGAATTGATCGCCCTGCTCTATCAAGCCGGGCTTAAGGAAAAGAGAATCGCAGCCCCCGGAAACGCGCCGACCGGCGGGGCCCGCGCTGGAGACGCCGTCATCCATGTCCGCTGAAGCAACGCCGCCGCCGATCACCGGGGCGCCGGTCTCCGTCATCGGCGCCGGGCCGGCGGGTCTGATGGCGGCCGAACGCCTCGCCGGGCGCGGCTGCGCCGTCACGGTCCACGACCGCATGCCCTCGCCCGCGCGCAAGTTCCTGCTCGCCGGCCGCGGCGGGCTGAACCTCACCCATTCCGAGCCGCTGGAGCGCCTTCTGGAGCTCGAGGGCCCGGCCCGGCCGGCGCTGGAGCCGGCGATCCGCGCCTTTTCGTCCGAACATCTGGTCGACTGGTGCCATGGGCTTGGGATCGAGACCTTCGTGGGCAGCAGCGGCCGCGTGTTTCCGCGCGCGCTGAAGGCCTCGCCGCTGCTGCGCGCCTGGCTGCGCCGGCTGGAGGCGCAGGGCGTGCGCTTCGCCTTGCGCCGGCGCTGGACCGGCTGGACGCCGGACGGCGACCTCGCCTTCGAGGGACCGGCCGGCCTGGAGACGGTCCGCCCCGCGGCGAC
>NZ_JBHTMX010000230.1:0-4214 GCF_042679725.1 Methylopila musalis | reverse complement strand
GTCCCCGCCGCGGCGGGGGTGGCGGCCGTCCGCAGGGCGACCGTCGCCAGGGCTGAACCCGGCTTCCGGCCGGACCGACCGCGCCGGACGCCGGCCGGTCGGACGACCGGATGAGATCACGACAGGACAGCGCCGGAACCCCCGTTCCGGCGCTGTTTTATTGGGTCGAGCGCGTGTGCGCCGCAGCCTGCCCGGAGGCGCCGCAGGTCGGGTCGATCCGGGCGCCGAGCCAGACCAGCGCCGGCCCGAGCTCCCGGCGCCACAGGCTCCATTCGTGCCGGCCGGGCGCGACGGTCATCGTGCTGTCCACACCCGCGCGCAGCAGCGCCAGATGCATCTCCGTCGTGCCCTGCACGATGCCGCCGGGGTCGCGATCGCCGGCGTTCAGATACACATCCGGCTTGTGGCGGCGCAGCGCGAGCTGGCGGACCTTGGTGAACAGGTTCCAGCGGTTGAAGCGCTTCACGTCGAACGGCGTCCCGAAGGCGCCGTCGTAGAACGTGCGGGCGCGCTTGAGCCGCTGCGTCATCTGCGGCGCGATCGGCTGGGTGATGGAGCCGGACAGGCTGATGGCGCTGGCGAACTTGCCCGGCTTGTCGAAGGCGAACAGCAGCGCGCCGTAACCGCCCATGGACAGGCCCGCCACCGCCCGCCCCTCGCGGCAGGCGGCGGTGGGCAGGCGGGCGTCGATGGCGGCGACCAGATCGCGGGTCAGCGCCGTCTCCATGGCGCCCGCGCCGCCGATGTCGGTGTTGTCCACGTACCAGCTGTCGCCCGCCTGGGGCATGACGACGACGGTCGGCGGCATCCGCCCCTCGGCGATGGCCTCGTCCATGGCGCTCGCGAGGCCGCCTGCGTCCAGCCAGTCCGCCTCGCCTGGGCCGCCGCCGTGGAGCAGGTAAAGCACCGGCCAGCGCTGGCCGGGCGCGGGCGTGGCGGCCGGACGATAGAGGCTGTAGCGGATCGGCTTGCCGAGCGCGGGGCTCGGCGCGGTCAGGTCGCGCTGCACCACGCCCGCGACCGCAGGCCATGCGGCGAGGCCGAGGACGGACGCGACGGCGAGAGACAGGAGACGGCGGAACGGCGGCGTCATGGCGAGGCTTCCGCGCTGAAAACCCGGCCGCGCCTCCCGCGGCCGTCACGGAAACGTTACGCCGCGCCGCACAGGCCGTCACGCTTCAAAGCTGGGCGCTCAGCGCAGGGCGGCGCCTTCGCGAGAGGCGATCTCGCTGTCGCAGCGCGTGTCGAGCCGCGGGCCGAGCCACGCCAGCGCCGCAGCCAGATCCCGCTTCCACACCTCCCAGTCGTGCCCGCCGGACCCGACGCGCAGCGAACTGTCGACGCCCGCGCGCAGGAGCTGCGCGTGCAGCAGCGTCGTGCTCTGCAGCAGGCCCGCGCGGTCCCGGTCGCCGATGGACAGGAAGATCGCCGGCTTCTCGGCGGCCCGCCGCAGCGCCTCCGCCTTGCCGAACAGGTTCCAGGCGTTGAACCGTTCCCGCGCCAGCGGCGCGCCGAAGGCCTTGTCGTAGAAGCGATCCGCCCGCGCCGCGCGTTCGTCGTCGCCCTCCCCGATCGGCGGCGCGATGGCGCCCGACAGGCTGACGCCGGCGCCGAACAGGTCCGGCGCGTCGAGCGCGAACAGCAGCGCGCCGTAGCCGCCCATGGACAAGCCTGCGACCGCCCGGCCCTCCCGGCAGCGGGCGAGCGGAAAACGCTGCTCCAGCGCCGCGCGCAGATCCTGCGTGATCGCCGTCTTCATGCGTCCGTGGCCGCCGGGATCGGGATTGTCCACGTACCAGCTGTGCGGCGCGACCGGCATCACCACCAGCATCGGCGGAATGACGCCGTCGGCGATGGCGCGGTCCAGGATGTTCTGGGCGTCTCCCTGATCGAGCCAGTCGGTCTCGCTGGGGCGCCCCTCCAGCAGGAACAGCGTCGGCCACACCTCGCCCTCCCGGGGCGCGACCGCCGGGCGGTAGAGGCTGTAGGCGATGTCCCGCCCGAGCGCCTCGCTGTGGGTGAGAAGCCGCCGCTCGACCAGCCCGCCCACCACGTCCTGCGCCTGCGCGGCGAGCGACGTGAGGGCGAAAGCGGCGGCGAGGCCCGCGCGGCGGAGCGTGGCTGCAAGGTCCATCTCCGCGACATAGGCGCGAGCCGCGCGAAGTCTCTAGCCGCGGCGGATCACAAAACGGTCGCCGGCCATCTTTCTCGCGGACACGGCGCGCGGCCGCCCGATCCGGCGACGATCGCCCTCCCCCGGGCGTCGAAGCTTGCCGCCGCGCTGCAACGCGCGCGCTTTGGCGCCATGATTTCAGACCAATACTGAAGACGTGAAAGCCGTTTCTTCGCGAACGTCCTCGCGTTAACCCCCGATTAAGCATGTTCGTCGAGGGTGTCCCCCGCGCCGAAGCATGCGGCGTTGGGGGAACTGCCGATCATGACCAAGACCGCCGCCGTCGTCGCGCTTGCGACGCTGTCCCTTGTCCACGTCTCGGGGGCCTCCGCCGCCGACCTTGGAGCCTCGTACGCCGACGTCCCGAGCTGGACCGGCTTCCACGTGGGCGTTCAGGGCGGCCACCGCTGGGCGGATGCGGACGGCAAGGCCCGCTTCGACACCGTGCCGCTGACGCCCACCACCCCGGTCGCCACCCTCTCGGCCGCGGCCGTCGGCGGCGCCCCGATCTCGGCCAGCCGCTCGTTCGATCTCGACACCTTCACCGGCGGCGTGCGCCTCGGCTACGACCATCAGGTCTCGCCCTCGATCGTGGTCGGCGTGCTGGCCGACGCCGCCTGGGGCAAGGCGAGCAAGACCATCGCCGAGCCGATCGGCTCCACCAGCACGCTCGCCGTCGTCGTCGCGCCCTTCGGCGCCGCCGGCGCGCGGGTGAAGCACACCTGGGACGGCACGGTGCGCGCCCGCGTCGGCTATCTCGCCACCGAGCAGATCCTGCTCTACGCCACCGGCGGCGTCGCGCTGCTGCGCGAACAGGTGTCGGGCGCCTATGTCTGGGGCGGCCTCGGGGACGGGTTCTCCAAGTCCCGCACCCGCGTCGGCTGGACGGTGGGCGGCGGCGTCGAGGCGGCGCTGAGCGCCAACTGGCGCGTCCATGCGGAGTACCGCTACGCCGACTTCGGCTCCAAGAGCTACGACTGGTCGGCCGCCGGCGTGAAGGCCAAGGTCGACACCAAGACCCACACCCTGCTCACCGGCGTCAGCTACCGGTTCTGATCCGCCGCCGCGCATCGCGCGACGACGACGCGGGTCCGGCGCGGTTCACGCGCCGGACCTTTGCGCACGCCGCCTCTTGCGTCCGGGCGGCGCGGCGCCTCCATTAGCGCCATGCGCGACTCCCGCCTCGATCCCCTGTTCGCCGAAGCGACGGCGCTGCCCGGCGTCGGCCCCAAGGTGGCGAAGGCGCTGACGCGCCTGCTCGGCGCGCCGCCCGGCGGCGACGGGCCGCGGGTGATCGACGTGCTGTTGCACGCGCCGACCGGCGGCGTGGACCGGCGCACGCGCGCGACCATCGCGGAGCTCGTTCCCGGCGAGACCGCGCTGGTGGAGGCGGTGGTGGAGCGCCATCAGCCGCCGCGCAGCCCCCGCGCGCCCTACCGCGTGGTGGTGGCGGACGACACCGGCGCCATGACGCTGGTGTTCTTCCGCGCCAAGGCCCCCTTCATCGAGCATCTGCTACCCCTCGGCGAGACCCGCTGGATCGCGGGCGCGGCGGAGCTGTTCGACGGCATGCCGCAGATGGTCCACCCGGCCCATGTGCTCGACGCCGAGGGCCTGTCGAAGCTGCCGCCTGTGGAGCCCACCTATCCGCTGGTGGAGGGGCTGACGCACAGTCTCGTCGGCCGCATCGCCCGCGCGGCGCTGGACCGGCTTCCCGCTTTGCCCGAATGGCTCGACGCCGCCTTCCTGCGCCAGCGCGGCTTCGCGGGTTTCGCCGCAAGCCTCAACGCCCTGCACCGACCGACCCGTCCGGAAGAGATCGCCCCCGACGGTCCGGCGCTGACGCGGCTCGCCTATGACGAGCTGTTCGCGAACCAGCTCGCGCTGCAGCTCGTGCGCGCGCACATGAAGCGCGCCAAGGGCCGCGCGAGCGTCGGCGACGGCCGCGTGACGGCGGCGGTCCTCGCCGCCCTGCCGTTCTCTCTCACGGGCGCGCAGGAGCGGGCGCTCGAAGCCATCCGCGCCGACCTCGCCGCCGACG
>NZ_JBHTMX010000229.1:0-4213 GCF_042679725.1 Methylopila musalis | reverse complement strand
GCCAGCAGCGCGCGGCCGTCGCGCACGCAGATGAGGCTCGCCGCCACGAACGGGCGCGAGGGCCGGGCGCGGCGGATGTCGTCGGCGCTCATGCGCCGCCGAGATCGCCGTGGATGATGGCGTCCGCCTTAGCGAGCAGCGGCCGCGCGCCGCTGGCGAAGCCCGGCGCCAACAGCGGAACGGCCTCCGCAGGCGCGGCGCGGAGCTCGTCCTGAACGCCCACGAGCCAGCGGTCCAGATCGGTCACGGCGGCGTCGAAGGCGGCGCGGAGGCGCGGATCGGCCGCGTCATAGGCGGCGACGGCCACATGGCGGCCGCTGAGCGAGGAGCGCTCGAAATGGGCCCGGTAGGACAAAGGCGTCCAGACAAGCACGTCCTCGACCAGCTCGGGCATGTCGCCGATGAGCTCCAGCAGCATGATCACTTCGTTGAAATGATTCAGATAATCGGTCGCGAGCCCGGTGTCGGGATCCACATTGGCGTGGATCATCTCCTCCCGCGACGGGGCGGGGGCGAGGCGCGGCTCAAGTTCGGATGCGACGGCGGACATAGACGAACGTTCCAGAGGCGTCCCGGGCGGGGCGCGCCAAGATCATCCTAGGCATCGGCTTTCACGGCCGTTAAGCTTTCAGGCGCGGTCGGGTCAGGAAAACTGCGTATGTGTGGACGTTTCGCGCAGACGAGCGGCCGAAAGGCCATCGAAGCCCTCGTGGGATCGCTGGACGGCGACGATCTTCCCTCCCGGTACAACATCGCGCCCACCCAGTCGGTGGCGGTCGCGCTGGTGGAGAACGGCGTGCGGCGGCTGGCGGCGCACCGCTGGGGGCTGGTGCCGAGCTTCGCCGCGGACGACCGCTCGCTGCCGGTGATGTTCAACGCCCGCGCCGAGACGCTGGCGCAGAAGGCGGTGTTCCGCTCCGCGCTGCAGCGCCGGCGCTGCCTTGTGCCGGCGGACGGCTGGTATGAATGGAAGGCGGTCGGCCGTTTCAAGCAGCCCTATCTGATCCGCCGCCCGGATCGCCGCCCCGTCATGTTCGCGGGCCTGTGGGAAAGCTGGGCCCGGCCGGACGGTTCTGAGCTGCGCTCGGTGGCCATCGTCACC
The DNA here is from genome assembly GCF_042679725.1 of Methylopila musalis. NCBI lineage: Bacteria > Pseudomonadati > Pseudomonadota > Alphaproteobacteria > Hyphomicrobiales > Methylopilaceae > Methylopila > Methylopila musalis. The sequence continues at coordinate 3,111 of NZ_JBHTMX010000229.1, read as the reverse complement.
GTCACGGCGAGCCCGGACCTCGCGGGCGTCCACGAGCGCATGCCCGCCGCGCTGCCGGACGAGATGTTCGACGCGTGGCTCGACACGCGGGTGGACGGCCGCAGCCTCGCGCTCCGCGGGCTGCACCCGTCGCCGGTCGGCGCCTTCGAGGCGGTCGCGATCGGCGCGCGGGTGAACCAGGCCTCCAACGACGACCCGGACGTGCAGCAGCCGGTCTACCCCCCGAAAGAACCCGCCGAACTGGCGCAGCCGCGGCTGATCTGAGGGGGCGTGCGAGCGTCGAGGGTCACGCTTTTCTTGTCCCGGCCTTGAGCCGGGACCCAGAAACGTCACCGCTTTCAGAACGAACCGCGCGCGCTGAGCTTTAGTCGGACACGTCGGCGGAAATGGGTCCCGGCTCGAGGCCGGGACAAGAGAAGGAGGCGCCCGGCGTGGTTCGGGCGCGACGTCGCCTTACAGCCGATGTATCGCGGCAAGCGTTTCGGAGACGAGCCGGCCTCGTCCTTGTCCCGGCCTTGAGCCGGGACCCAGAAACATCTCCGTTTTCAGAGCAAGCTGCGCGCGCTGAACTTCATTTGGACGCGTCGGCGGAAATGGGTCCCGGCTCAAGGCCGGGACAAGAGAAGGGGCGCCCGGCGTGGTCCGGGCGCCGCGCCGCCTTACAGCCGATGTATCGCGGCGAACGTTTCGGAGACGAGCGGGCCTCTTCCTTGTCCCGGCCTTGAGCCGGGACCCAGAAACGTCACCACTTTCAGAACGAACTGCGCGCGCTGAGCTTCATCTGGAAGCGTCGGCGGAAATGGGTCCCGGCTCAAGGCCGGGACAAGAGAAGGAGGCGCCCGGCGTGGTCCGGGCGCCGCGCCGCCTTACAGCCGATGTATCGCGGCGAACGTTTCGGAGACGAGCGGGCCTCTCCCTTGTCCCGGCCTTGAGCCGGGACCCAGAAACGTCACCGTTTTCAGAATGAACCACCCGCGCTGAGCGTCAGTCGGACACGTCGGCGGAAATGGGTCCCGGCTCAAGGCCGGGACAAGAGAAGACGCGGCGTCGCCCGACATGTCGTAACGCCCCGCCCGCGGCGTCAGCCCTTGGTGGAGAGCGACCGGGCGCGGGGGGAGATGCGTTCGGCGTCGTCGTAGAGCACGGGACGCACGCATTCGCCGGGTGTGCGCACGACGTAGGTGCGTTTGATCCAGCGGCAGGCGGCGTAGCCGTAGTCGCCCGCGTAGCAGACCTGCTCCTTGTAGGGCGTCTTGAACACCCGGGGCGGTTCGCAGCGGCGGGCGGTTTCGTGTCCCGCGTGGGCCGCGCCCCCGGCGACGATCAGCTGCAGGACGAGCGCGAACATCAGACGTCCGGCCAGACGGGTCATCGGGGCTACTCCATACACACACCCACGCAATCGCCGCCGATCCTGAGCGCTTTGGCGTTAAGGGCGGGTTTCCGCCAGGATGGCGCCGGGGTTGAGCAGGCCCTTCGGATCGAGCGCCCGCTTCACGGCTCTCATCAGGTCGAGCTCCACGTCGGACTTCACCTCCGCCAGCAGGCCGTTCTTCAGTCGGCCGACGCCGTGCTCCGCCGCCACCGACCCGCCATGGCGGGCGACCACCGCGTGCACCACCCGGTTCATCGCGTCCCATCCCGCGAGATAGGCCGCCTTGTCGGCCCCGACCGGCTGGGACACGTTGAAATGGATGTTGCCGTCGCCGATGTGGCCGAAGGCCACCACCCGCGCGTCCGGCGCGTGCGCGGCCACCGCCTCGGTCGCCTCCGTCACGAAATCGGCGACGGTCGCGAGCGGCACGGAGACGTCGTGCTTGATGGAGCCGCCCTCGTGGCCCTGCACCTCCGACAGGCCGTGCCGGATGCGCCAGAAGGCCTGCGCCTGTTCGCCGGAGGCCGCGATCGCCGCGTCCTCCACCACGCCGGCCTCGAAGGCCTCGCCGAGAATGGTCTCCAGCGTCTCCGAAAGCCCGCCCTCCAGCGGCGAGGACAGCTCCAGCAGGATGTACCACGCGTGCGCCGCCTCGAGCGGATCGCGGGTTCCCGCCATGTGGCGGAAGGTGAAGTCGAGCCCGATGCGGGGCATCAGCTCGCAGCCGGTCAGCGCCGGACCCGCATGGGCGCGGGCGATGCGGAACAGCGCCACGGCGGCCTGCGGCGAGGCGAGGCCGACCAGCGCCGTCGCCGTCTCCCGGGGCGCGGGATAAAGCTTCAGCACCGCGGCGGTCACGACGCCGAGCGTGCCCTCCGAACCGATGAACAGGTGCTTCAGATCGTAGCCGGTGTTGTCCTTGCGCAGCCGGCGAAGCCCGTTCCACACCCGCCCGTCGGGCAGCACCGCCTCCACGCCCAGCACCAGATCCCGCATGTTGCCATAGGCCAGCACCGCGGTGCCGCCGGCGTTGGTGGCGATGTTGCCGCCGATGGTGCAGCTGCCCTCCGAGCCGAGGCTCAAGGGGAACAGCCGCCCCGCCTCGGCGGCCGCCTCCTGCGCCCGCTGCAGCGTGACGCCCGCCTCCACCACCATCAGCGCGCCGTCCGTGTCCACCTCGCGGATGCGATCGAGCTTCGCGGTGGAGAGCAGGATCTGCGCGCCGTCCGGCGAGGGCGTCTGCCCGCCCACGAGCCCGGTGTTGCCGCCCTGGGGCACCACGGCCACTTCGGTCTCGTAGGCGAGCGCGAGAATGGCGGAGACCTGCTCCACGGTGCGCGGGGTGAGGACCAGCGCAGCCTGGCCGTGATAGAGCCCGCGCGGTTCGCGGAGCTTGAGGGCGGCGGCGTCGGCGTCCAGCGCGTCGCGCTCGGACACCAGAGCGCGGAAACGGGCTTCGAGATCGGGCGTCATGGCGGCTCGCGAAAGGCGTCAGGGGCGGGGGGCGGCGGCGCGGGCGAGACGGTCGCGGATCGCCTCGCCGAGCCCGGCGACGGGAATGGGCGCGACCGCGATCACGGCGGCCCGGCGGTCGAGGTCGCGCAGGGCGCCGAACAGCCGGGCGGCCGCCTCCGCCGTGTCGCCTTGGGGTGAGAGATTGATGACGGCGACCGCGTCGCCTTCGCCGGGCAGCGGCTCGGGGCCGAAGGCGAGCAGCGCCTCGCCCGGCCGCACCC
>NZ_JBHTMX010000228.1:0-4219 GCF_042679725.1 Methylopila musalis | reverse complement strand
CCGCCAAGGCCGAGCAGGCCGGCGCCGCGCTCGCCGCCGACGCCGCCGAGAAGGCCGCCGCCGCGAAAGCCGCGGCCGACAAGGCGGCGAAGGCCGAGGCCGCGAAGGCGGCGGAAGCGGAGAAGGTCGCCAAGGCCGAAGCCGTGAAGGCCGCAGAGAAAGCAGCCTCCGAAAAGGCCGCGGCCGCCGCCGAGAAGGCCGAGAAGCTCGCCCAGGCCGAACAGGCGGAGCTGCGCGCCAAGGCGGAGGCCGAAAAGGCCGCCAAGGACAAGGCGCAGGCCGAGAAGGCCGCCGCCGACAAGGCCGCGAAGGAGAAGGCCGAGCAGCTCGCCAAGGCCGAAGCCGACAAGGCGGCCAAGGAGAAGGCGGAGGCCGAAAAGCTCGCGAAGCTCGAGGCGGAGAAGGCCGCCAAGGAGAAGGCCGAGGCCGAGAAGAAAGCCGCCGAAAAGGCCGCGAAGGAAAAGGCGGAGAAGCTCGCCAAGGCCGCGGCCGACAAGGCGGCGAAGGAGAAGGCGGAGGCCGAGAAGGCCGCCGAGCGCAAGTTCGATCCGTCCAAGATCGCCTCGCTGCTGAAGGATTCGAAGTCGTCCTCCAACGCGCCGAGCACCTCTGCGCTCGAGGACAAACGCGCGCCGGGCCGCACCCAGACCGCCGGCCGCGAAATCTCGCCCGAGACCACCGCCGGCACCAGCCGCGGAACCGCCTCCAAGCTCTCCCTGTCCCAGCGGGCGGGCATCGACAACGCGGTGCGCGATCAGGTGATGCAGTGCTGGAACCCGCCGGTCGGCGCCGCGAGCGACGGCAGCCTCGCGGTGCGCGTCAGCTTCACCCTCAACGCCGACGGCACCATCGCCGAGGCGCCGAAGGTGCTGAACTCGTCGCCCAACCCCGCCTTCCGGGCGGCGGCGGGCGCGGCCATGCGCGCCGTGCAGCGCTGCGCGCCCCTGAAGCTGCCGCCGGACGCCTACGATTACTGGCGTCAGGTGACCATCAATTTCGACCCCAAGGAGATGATGGGCGGATGATGTCCCTCTCCCTGGCTTCGCCGCGCAAGGCCGGCGGGACCCGCGAGGGCCGCGTCGGCGGCCGCGCCGGATTCCGGCGTCACGCCGCTCCCGCCGCCGCTTCTCACGGATAAGTCACGCAATGTCGCTTTCGCTCGCCCAGCTGTTCCGCGCCGCCGTCATGATCGCCGCGCTCCTCGGCCTCGCAGCCCTTGCGCCGGCGGCCCGGGCGCAGGTGAACATCGACATCAACCAGGGCAACGTGCAGCCGCTGCCGATCGCCATTCCGAGCTTCCTCGGGCAGGGCGGCGACGCCGAGCTCGCGCGCAACATCGCGAGCGTGGTGGAGGCGGACCTGAAGAACTCCGGCCTGTTCGCCCCGATCGACCACAAGGCCTTCATCGAGAAGATCACCAACACCGACGTGCCGCCGCGCTTCGGCGACTGGCGCATCATCAACGCGCAGGCGCTGGTGACCGGCCGGGTGGTGCGGCAGGGCGACGGGCGGCTCCGGACCGAGTTCCGGCTGTGGGACGTGTTCGCGGGCAACCAGCTCGACGGCCAGCAGTTCTTCACCGACAAGAACTGGCGCCGCGTCGCGCATCTGATCGCCGACATGATCTACGAGCGGCTGACCGGCGAGAAGGGCTATTTCGACACCCGCGTGGTCTATGTCGACGAGAGCGGCCCCAAGGACAAGCGCGTCAAGCGCCTCGCCATCATGGATCAGGACGGCTTCAACGTCCGCTACATCACCGGCGGCGACGAGCTGGTGCTGACCCCGCGCTTCAGCCCGACGAGCCAGGAAATCACCTACATGTCGTTCGGCCGCTCGGAGCCGCGCGTCTACCTGCTCAACATCGAGACCGGGCAGCGCGAGGTGGTCGGCAACTTCCCCGGCATGACCTTCTCGCCGCGCTTCTCGCCGGACGGGCAGAAGGTGATCATGAGCCTGCAGCAGGGCGGCGACTCCAACCTCTACGCCATGGACCTGCGCTCGCGCACCACGACACGGCTGACCGATTCCGGCGCCATCGACACCTCGCCGTCCTACTCGCCGGACGGCGCGCGGATCGTGTTCGAGAGCGACCGCGGCGGCAACCAGCAGATCTACGTCATGTCGGCCTCGGGCGGCGGCGCGCAGCGCATCTCCTTCGGCGAGGGCCGCTACTCGACCCCCGTCTGGTCCCCGCGCGGCGACCTGATCGCCTTCACCAAGCAGGCGGGCGGCAAGTTCGCCATCGGCGTGATGAAGCCGGACGGCACCGGCGAGCGCATCCTGACCGAGGGCTTCCACAACGAGGGCCCGACCTGGGCGCCCAACGGCCGCGTGCTGATGTTCTTCCGCGACCAGGGCGGCGGGCCGAAGATCTACTCGGTCGACGTCACCGGCCGCCACGAACGCCGCATCCCCACCCCCGGCTTCGCCTCCGACCCCGCCTGGTCGCCGCCGCTGAACTGAGGCGGGGGCGCTCCCTCCGGAGCATGATCGTCGAGCGCGCCCCGAAACCTCGCACCGGGCGCGCGGCTCTTCTTGTCCCGACTCTGAGCCGGGACCCATTTCCGCCGGCGGCTCGGGATGACGCTCCGACCGTGCGGCCTCTTCTGAAACTCCAGCGTTTCTGGGTCCCGGCTCAAGGCCGGGACAAGGTGGTTGGCGCGCGCCGCGCGGGCGCGGCGGCTTCCAATCCTCGCAAGCGGCTCGTCGAGCGCGACGCTCTTCCTTGTCCCGACTCTGAGCCGGGACCCATTTCCGCCGACGGTTCCGGATGACGCTCCAACCGCTCAGCTTCGTCTGAAGCTCCAGCGTGTCTGGGTCCCGGCTCAAGGCCGGGACAAAGGCTGCGGCGGCGCGCTGCTCCCGCGTCCTCCACCCAAAAACCACACCCCCTCTGTGGCTTTTGGGACTCACCCTTCGCGTCATCCCAATGCGGCCCTGTGGCCGCCACGCCACGGTCATGATCCGACAGGCTCATGGACGCGCACGGGGACGGATCGCTTCGCGGTAACCTCCGTTTAAGCCTAACGGAACCTTCGGTTAACTGGGAGACTGCTATGGGTGGCGCAACCGAAAGTCACAAGGAGTCATCGGGGATGTTGCGTACCAAGCGTTACGGCGCCGCCGGCAAGATCGCCGCCGCGGTTTGCGCCACGCTGCTGCTCGCGGCCTGCGCCAAGAAGGGCGCCGGCGAGGGCGCGGACGGCATGGGCGGGGCCGGCGGCTATGGGGCCGGTTACGGCGCCGGCGGCCGTGGCGGCCCTCCCGGCAGCCAGCAGGATTTCGTGGTCAACGTGGGCGACCGCGTGTTCTTCGAGACCGACTCGACGGAGCTGACCTCCACCGCCCGCTCCACGCTCGACAAGCAGGCCCAGTGGCTGTCGCGCTATCCGCGCTACGCCATCCTGATCGAGGGCCACGCCGACGAGCGCGGCACGCGCGAGTACAACTTCGCGCTCGGCGCCCGCCGGTCGCAGGTGACCCGCGACTACCTCGCCGCCCGCGGCGTGCCCGCCTCGCGCGTGCGCACCACCTCCTACGGCAAGGAGCGGCCGGTCGCGGTGTGCGACGACATCTCCTGCTGGTCGCAGAACCGCCGCGCGGTCACCGCTCTGCAGGGCGGCGCGGGCTCCTGATCCGCACGACGACGCCGGTCCCGGCCTTCACGAGGTCGGGACCAGCCTCAATTCAGCCGAACTCCGGCCCTACCCAGACACATTCCACGTCTTCCTGTCGGGGAACTTCCGCGCCCATGTCCAGCCTCTCGCGCCTCCCGCTCGTCCGGCGTCTCGCGCTCGGCGCGGCGTTCGCCTGTCTGCCGCTGTCGGGCGCGCTGGCCTTCGACGGCGCCGCGGGCGATCCGCAGGCGTTGAAGACGATCGCCGCGGCGGAAGCGCAGGTGGAGCGGCTTGAAAGCGCGCTCGCCTTCTTCGGCGGCCGCGACGAGCGCGCCGCGCCCTCGACGCAGGCCGTGCCGGCGCAGTCCTCGCTCGCCGACATCGCGGTGCGGCTCGACCGGCTCGAGAACCAGATGCGCCAGCTCAACGGCCGTCTCGACGAGATGCAGTTCCAGATCCGCCGCGCGGAAGAGGCGCAGAAGCGCTTCCAGAGCGACGCCGAGTTCCGCTTCCAGGATCTCGAAAGCGGCAAGGGCGGCGGCGCCGCGCCGAAGCCCGGCCGCAGGGGCGACGCCGGCCCGGCGCCCTCCGGCGGGACG
>NZ_JBHTMX010000227.1:0-4229 GCF_042679725.1 Methylopila musalis | reverse complement strand
CTGTCCCGCGCCCGGGAGGAGACCGCCCGCGCCGGCGCCCGGCTGGAAGCCGCGCGCGAGAAGCGCGCCGAGACCGCGACCCGCATCCGCGACGCCCGCGACACCGAGCCGGCGGCGCTCGCCGACGCTCTGAAACCGTTGAGAAAGGGCGAGCCGCGCGAGGAGATCGAACGCCGGCTCGGCCAGACCGTCGCGAGCCACGATCGGCTGGGCGCCGTGAACCTGCGTGCCGAGGAGGAGCTGGCCGAGATCGAGGCCAGCCACGGCGCGCTGTCCGCCGAACGCGAAGATTTGACCGCCGCCATCGCGCGGCTGCGCGCCGCGGTGCGCAGCCTCAATCAGGAGGGGCGCAGCCGGCTGCTGGCGGCCTTCACCGCCGTCGACGGCCATTTCCGGACGCTGTTCGAGACCCTGTTCGACGGCGGCGAGGCGCGGCTGGAGCTGGTGGAGAGCGACGATCCGCTGGAGGCGGGGCTCGAGGTCATCGCGCGCCCGCCGGGCAAGAAGCCGCAAACGCTGTCGCTGTTGTCCGGCGGCGAGCAGGCGCTGACGGCGCTGGCTTTGGTGTTCGGCGTGTTTCTCACCAATCCAGCGCCGGTCTGCGTGCTGGACGAGGTGGACGCGCCGCTGGACGACGCCAATGTGGAGCGCTTCTGCGCGCTGCTGGACGAAATGCGCCGCGTCACCCGCACGCGCTTCCTCACCGTGACCCACAATCCCATCACCATGGCCCGCATGGACCGGCTGCTCGGCGTCACCATGGCGGAGCGGGGCGTGAGCCAGCTTGTCGCCGTGGACCTTCAAGCGGCGGAGAGGTTGCTGGAGGCGACGTGACCGAAGCCCCGCCTTCCGGCCGCGGCGATTCCGCCGCACCCCCTCGAAAGTGGGTTCTTATCTGAAGAATCAATAGGTTATGACTTTGCGGCGGAACCTTGACAGCCAAAGGGCCAAAAACTAGGGTGCCCGCGGCTTACGGGGGGCGGCTTTGCGCCCCTTGGGGTTCGGCAGGGCCTTGAAGCATGGCGAAAGGTTCGGACGAACAGAGGGAAGAGTCGGGCGAAGACCTCGCCGGACGTCTCGACCGGCTCGACAAGGCGCTGGAGCGCCGTGGAGCGGGACGCGACGCCGGCGAAACGTCGGGGCCCGTGTCTTCCCGCGACGCCCAGGGCATCGCGCGCGGCTTCCGTCTCAGCACGGAAATGGTGGCGGGCGTGCTGGTGGGCGGGGGGCTTGGCTGGGCGCTCGACCGCTGGTTGGACACCTCGCCGTTCGGCCTCATCGTGCTGCTGCTTCTCGGCTTCGGCGCCGGCGTGCTCAACGTCATGCGCGCGGCGGGAGTGGTGAGGCATCCGGGCGCGGACGACCGTCCGCCGCTCTAAGATTCTCCGGCCCCTTCATTCGGGTCCGGCGCGATGACGGGCCCGTCCGGGTCCGGACATGTGTTCTCAAGGGCGCGCCGGGGCTCCACGAAGCCGCGGCGCCAGGGACGGAAGAGGCCGAAGGCGACAGATGGCAGGCGCGATCGATCCGATCCACCAGTTCCAGATCACGCCCGTCCTTGGGCCGGTCACCAACTCCGCGACGTTCATGATTCTCGCCGTGGCGGGCGTGTCGGCCCTGCTGCTGCTGGGCAGCCGCGAGCGGGCCCTCGTTCCGGGCCGGCTGCAGTCGCTCGCCGAACTCTCCTACGAGTTCGTGCGCGGCATGATCCACCAGACGGCCGGCAAGCACGGGATGGTGTTCTTCCCGCTCGTGTTCTCGCTGTTCATGTTCGTGCTGTTCTGCAACCTGCTCGGCCTGATCCCGGGCTCGTTCACGGTCACGAGCCACATCATCGTCACCTTCGCGCTGGCCCTGATCGTCATCCTGACGGTCATCGGCTACGGCTTCGCCAAGCACGGCCTCGGCTTCCTCAAGCTGTTCGTGCCCCACGGCGTGCCCGGCTACATCCTTCCCCTGGTGGTCGCGATCGAGGTCATCTCGTTCCTCTCGCGCCCCATCAGCCTCTCCGTCCGTCTTTTCGCCAACATGCTCGCGGGCCACATCACCCTGAAGGTGTTCGCCGGCTTCGTGACCATGCTGTCGGCGGCGCTCGGCGGCGTCGGCCTCGCCCTCGGCGTGCTTCCGCTGCTGCTGACCATCGGCATCACGGCGCTCGAGTTCCTCGTCGCCTTCCTGCAGGCCTATGTGTTCGCGCTGCTGACCTGCATGTACCTGAACGACGCGCTGCATCCCGGCCACTGAGCCGCAGCGTCCTCGTCCGCCTGTTCCCCAACGACCCTTACTTCGGAGTTCTCGTCATGGAAGCTGAAGCCGCGAAGTTCCTCGGCGCCGGTCTCGCCACCCTCGGCATGGGCGGCGCCGCCGTCGGCGTCGCGAACATCTTCTCGAGCTACCTCGCCGGCGCGCTGCGCAACCCGTCCGCCGCCGACGGCCAGTTCGCCCGCCTGATCTTCGGCTTCGCCGTGACCGAAGCGCTCGGCATCTTCTCGCTGCTCGTCGCGCTGCTGCTGCTGTTCGCCGTCTGATCGGACCTTCCCGGTCCAGGTCGGTTGGGACATGAGACGGGGAGCGGCTTCATCCACAGGCCGCTCCCCGTCCGCCGTCCGGACCGACACACGTTTTTCCGCCGTCAGGTGAGCCGATGATCCCGAACGCAATCGCCGTCGACTCCGCCACGGGGGCGCCCATCGTCCTCGCGCAGGCCGAGCACGGGGCCGCACCCCACGGAGCCGAGCACATGGCCTCCACGCCGGGCGAACATGGCGGCGCTTTCCCGCCCTTCGACGCTTCGACCTACGCCTCCCAGCTGATCTGGCTCGCGATCACCTTCGGCGCGCTGTACTTCATCGTCGCCAAGATTGCCCTGCCGCGCCTGTCCAACATCGTCGAAGGCCGCGCCGAACGCATCGAGAGCGACCTCGCCGAGGCCAAGCGCCTGCGCGCCGAGAGCAAGGCCGCCGAAGAGGCGTTCCTGAAGGCCCAGACCGAGGCCCGCGCCAAGGCCTCCGCCATCGCGACCGAGGCCCGCGAGGCCGTGGTTCGCCAGTCGGACGAGAACCGCCGTCGTCTCGACGCCGAGCTCTCCGCCAAGCTCGCCGCCGCCGAAACCCAGATCTCCGCCACCAAGCAGGCGGCCATGGGCAATGTGCGCGGCATCGCCGCCGACGCCGCCGCCGCGATCGTCGAGCGCCTGTCCGGCGCGACGCCCGCGCCCGCCGAGATCGAGCAGGCGGTCGACGCCACGCTCGCCCGCTGAGGAGCCGACATCATGGGCACTCCCGAATTCTGGGTCCTCGTCGCGTTCGTGATCTTCCTCGGCCTGCTGGTTTATCTCGGCGTGCCGGGCAAGATCCTGCACGCCCTCGACAACCGCGCCGTGAAGATCCGCGCCGAGCTGGACGAGGCCCGCAGCCTGCGTGAGGAGGCGAGCCGCCTGCTCGCCGATTTCGCCCGCCGCCGCGAGGAGGCCGAGCGCGAAGCCGAGACGCTGGTCGCCAACGCCAAGATCGAGGCCGAGCGCGTCGCCGCCGAAGCCAAGGTCGCCGCCGAGCAGTTCGTCGCCCGCCGCACCGCCATGGCGGAGCAGAAGATCGCCCAGGCCGAGGCCCAGGCCGCCGCCGACGTGGGCGCCGCCGCCGCGGCCGCCGCGGTCTCCACCGCCGCCAAGGTGCTCGGCGACAAGTCGCAGGGCGGCCCGCTCGGCGACCAGCTGTTCGACAGCGGCCTGTCGGAAGTCCGCGCCAAGCTCAACTGAGCCGCCCGCGCCGGATCATCCCCCAATCCGATAAAAGGCCGCCTCCGGGCGGCCTTTTTCTTTGCCCGGTCACCGTTCGGCGGTGAGCACCTTGGCCGCGCGGCGGGCGTCGGCGGTGGTCATGTCGAAGCCGATCGCGACCGTCCAGCCGGCGTAGGACGGCTGCGGCGGCAGCGACAGGTTCTCCTCCACATGGGCGAAGGCGCCCGTCGCCTGCCCCTTCGGCAGCGTCACCTTCAGCCGGGCGCGGCGCTCCGAGACCGTGCGGCCCTGGGGGTCGATCACCGCCACGGTCAGCGGCGCGTTGAACCAGCTCGGGCCGGAGGCGGCGCGAGCGCTGCGGCCGGTGAGCGCCACCTTCAGCAGCGTCTCGGCGCCCAGATTGGCGCAGTCGCGGGCGGCGCCGGACACGGTGGCGCGGTGGCTGTCGGAGGCGCCGCGCGGAAAGGCCTCCGCCCCGCGCAGCACCACC
>NZ_JBHTMX010000226.1:0-4247 GCF_042679725.1 Methylopila musalis | reverse complement strand
CGGGGCGACTCGCCCGCGCGCGGCTGCCCGAACGCGCCGCGCCGCGGCTCGCGGACGCCCGTCCTCCGGCCTGGATCCTGCTGCACGACCGCCGCTCGGGCCTGTCGTCCACAGCCTTGCGCGCCGCCGTTTCACGAACGTGACGGCCTGAAACGCCGCCAGGACGCGGTTCCGGTTGAAAAAACCCCGCCGAAACCATTAATATCGAACGGTCGGAGATGTCTCCGGCCTCGAGAGGACGGCAGACGGGAAGGAAAAACCCCTGTCCACCATAGCGCTGAAGGAGACGCCCGTGACGGCGGCTCACATCGGCGTCGGATCGCCCGCTGAGGCGAACCCGGCGCTGCTTCATCTGATCCTCGACCTGCTTGACGACAACAAGGCGGAAGACACCGTGGTCATCGACCTGCGCGGCAAGTCCGCGTTGGCCGACGAGATGGTGATCGCCACCGGCCGTTCGAACCGGCATGTGGGCGCCATCGCCGACAAGCTGGTGGAGGAGCTGAAGACCAAGGGCTTCGGCAAGGCCGTGGTCGAGGGCTTGCCCCATTGCGACTGGGTGCTGATCGACGTGGGCGACGTGATCGTCCACCTGTTCCGCCCCGAGGTGCGCGCCTTCTACAACCTCGAGAAGATGTGGTCCGAAGGCCGGCCGGTGGAGGGCGCGGTCTCCTGACCGCTCGCCTCTGACCTCATGCGCGTCGTCGTCGCGGCCGTGGGCCGTCTCAAGGCCGGGCCGGAGCGCGAGCTCGTGGCGCGCTATCTGGAGCGCGCCGGCCAGATGGGCCGGGGCGTGGCGCTCGGCGCGCCCGAGGTGATCGAGCTCGATGAAAGCCGCGCGCGCCGCCCCGACGACCGCAAGCGGGACGAGGCGGCCGCGCTCGTGGCGGCGCTCGACCCCAAACTCCTGATCTACGCGCTGGACGAGGGCGGACGGTCGCCCTCGAGCGAGGCCTTCGCCGCCGATCTCGGCCGCCGCCGCGACGACGGCGCGGCGGGCGTGGCCTTCGTCATCGGCGGCGCCGACGGGCTGGCGCCGGACTTCCTCGCCCGCGCCGCCGCCCGGCTCGCCTTCGGCGCCATGACATGGCCGCACCAGATCGTGCGCGTGCTGCTGGCCGAACAGCTCTATCGGGCGTCGACGATCCTGGCCGGACACCCCTATCATCGGGTCTGACCGCGACCGTGCGTCGTGGTTGACGAAACCTTAACGAACCGCGCCCTCAATCGATCGCATGACGCGCCGCCTGTTCGCTCTCGTCCTTGCCGCCTGCGCGTTCGCGCCTGCGCCCGCGCGCGCCCAATCCACGCCGGAGCCCGCGTCCGAGGCGGACCCCGCCGCCGGCCAGCGCCGTGCGCTGGACGAGGCGCGGGAGAAGCTGCGCCTGTCCGACGAGGCCCGTCAGCGCATCGCCGCCGAAATTGAGGCCATGCGCGGCGAGCGCGGCAAGCTGCAGGAGGCGCTGGTGGCGTCCGCCGCCGCCATCCGGGAGCGCGAGCCGCAGGTGCAGCAGCGCGAGACGCGCCTGTCGGAGCTCGGCGAATCGGAGCGGCAGCTCAAGGCCTCGCTGGAGGCCCGCCGGGGCGTGCTGGCGGAGGTGATCGCCACGCTGCAGCGCATGGGGCGCAAGCCGCCGCCGGCGCTTCTGGTGCGCCCGCGCGACGCGCTGGAGGCGGTGCGCTCCGCCATCCTGCTCGGCGCCGTGGTGCCGGACATGCGCGCGGAGGCCGAGGAGCTCGCCTCCGATCTGCGCGAGATGGAGCGGCTGAAGACCCTGATGACGGGCGAGCGCGACGCGCTTGCGGGCGAGATCGCCCGGCTTGGCGAGGAGCGCGCCCGCGTCGCCGCCCTGATGGAGGAGCGCCAGCGCCAGCTCGGCCAGCGGCAGCAGGATCTTACCGCCGAGGCCGGCCGCTCCGAGGAGATCGGCCGCGAGGTGCGGGATCTTGAGGCGCTGGTCGGCCGTGTGGAGCGGGAGATCGCCGAGACCCGCGAGGCGGCCGAGAAGGCCGCGGAGGACGCCCGTCGCCGCGGCGATCTGGCGGCGCTCGAATCGGCGACCCGGCTCGCGCCCGCCGTGCCGTTCGAGCAGGCGCGGGGCAAGCTGCCGTTTCCGGCGGCGGGGCCGCGGCTCGTGTCCTTCGGGCGGCCGAACGGTCCGGCCGGCGCGTCCAAGGGCGTGTCGATCGGGACCCGGGCCGGCGCGCCCGTCAGCGCCCCGTGCGACGGCTGGGTGGTCTACGCCGGGCCGTTTCGATCGTACGGCCAACTCTTGATCCTGGACGCGGGCGGTGGCTATCATGTCCTTCTTGCGGGAATGGATCGGATCACCGTCGGCCTCAAGCAATTCGTGCTGGCGGGAGAGCCCGTCGCCACGATGAGCGGCGATCCGTCGGGCGCAGAGCAGGCCGCCGGCGCATCCCGGCCCGTCCTCTACGTCGAGTTCCGCAAGAACGGCGGCGCTATAGACCCATCGCCTTGGTGGGCCGGCGCCCCTGGCGAGAAGGTGGGCGGATGATGCGTAAGGTTTCCCTGGTTCTGGTGGGCGCGGTGTTCGGCGCTTCGGCCGCCGGCATGGCGCTGCAGCCGAGGGCCTTCTTCGGCGCCCCGGCGGAAGCGGCCGGCAACGCCGACACCTACCGTCAGCTCAACCTGTTCGGCGACGTGTTCGAGCGCGTGCGCGCCGACTACGTGGAGAAGCCCGAGGATTCGAAGCTGATCGAGTCGGCCGTCAACGGCATGCTCTCGGGCCTCGATCCCCATTCGAGCTTCATGGACGCCAAGGCGTTCAAGGAGATGCAGACCCAGACCTCCGGCGAGTTCGGCGGCCTCGGCATCGAAGTGCAGATGTTCGAGAATCAGGTCCGCGTCGAAGGCGCTATCGACGACACCCCGGCCGCCCGCGCGGGCGTGCGCGCCAAGGACATCATCACCCATCTCGACGGCCAGTCGATCTCCGGCCTCAGCCTCAACCAGGCGGTGGAGAAGATGCGCGGGCCGGTGAACACGCCGATCGAGCTGACGGTGAGCCGCGAGGGCGCGGCCGACCCGGTCAAGATCAAGATCGTGCGCGACATCATCCGCATCCGCTCGGTGCGCTCGAACGTGGAGGGCGAGGACATCGGCTACATCCGCGTCAGCCAGTTCAACCAGCAGACCTTCGAGGGGCTGAAGAAGTCGCTCGACGATTTCGACCAGAAGATCGACAAGTCCAAGCTCAAGGGCTACGTGCTCGACCTGCGCAACAATCCGGGCGGCCTGCTCGATCAGGCGATCGCGGTCTCCGACGCCTTCCTGGAGCGGGGCGAGATCGTCTCCACCCGCGGCCGCAATCCGGACGAGTCCCAGCGCTTCAACGCCCGCCCCGGCGATCTCGCCAAGGGCAAGCCGATCATCGTGCTGGTGAACGGCGGCTCGGCCTCGGCCTCGGAGATCGTGGCCGGCGCGCTGCAGGACCACCGCCGCGCCACCGTGCTCGGCACCCGGTCCTTCGGCAAGGGCTCGGTCCAGACCATCATCCCGCTCGGCGGCAACGGCGCCATCCGGCTCACCACGGCGCGCTATTACACGCCGTCCGGCAAGTCGATCCAGGCCAAGGGCATCGTGCCCGACATCGAGAGCGTCCAGGAGATTCCGGAGGACGTGAAGGGCAAGGACGAGACCAAGGGCGAAGCCGGGCTGAAGGGCCACCTGAAGAACGGCGACGACGAGGCCTCGGGCTCCTCGGCCTATGTTCCGGCCGACAAGAAGGACGACAAGCAGCTCAACTACGCGCTCGACCTGCTGCGCGGCATCCAGAGCAACGCCAACTTCCCGCCCTCGGGCAAGTCGTCCAGCGCCAACTGAGCCGCGCGCCCTTCGAGGGCGTTCGACACGACGATCCGCGGCCGCCGGAGGCGAAAGTCTCTCGGCGGCCGCCTCGCGAATCCGTTATGCTCCGGGCGCCGCACTGACGATCCATCGACGGGAGAGCGCGCCATCCGCGCAGGGCTGACGTGACGCACGAGGATCTCGAACGACCGATGCGCGGGCGCCGTCCGCGCGCCGCGCCTCGGTTCGGTCGCCGCGTCGAGCCGATGAAGCTCATCGCCGCCGCGACGCTGGCCCCGGTCGTGATCGCCATCGGCTGGTCGCTGCTGGCCTACGATCCCTTGGGCGGCGAGCCGACGGCGGAGGTCGCGATCGAGCGGCGGCTGGCCCAGGCGCCGGCGGCGCACGACACGCCCGCCGTGGCGTCCCCCGAACA
>NZ_JBHTMX010000225.1:0-4257 GCF_042679725.1 Methylopila musalis | reverse complement strand
CGCGGCCGGCTGGTCTGGACTTCGGGCGCCAACGCCGGCGCCGCGGCCGAGGTCCGCGCCCAGGACGGCGCGGCGGTGGAGCTCGCCGAGACGCCGGCCATGGCGATCGCGCCCGGTGACGGCTTCACCGTCACCGCCGGTTGCGACAAGACCTTCGCCACCTGCCGCAAGCGTTTCGGCAATCAGGTGAACTTTCGCGGCTTCCCCCTCATGCCCGGCAACGACTGGCTGGCCCAGCCCGCCCGTTCCGACGGCGACAACGATGGCGGCCGCCGTGGCTGACGCGATGGCGCCCGAACGGGTGGTCGCCGCCGCGCGCGGCTGGCTCGGCACGCCCTATCGCCATCAGGCGAGCCTGCGCGGCGCGGGCGCGGACTGTCTCGGCCTCGTGCGGGGGCTGTGGCGCGAGCTTGTCGGTCCGGAGCCTGAGACGCCGCCGCCCTACGCCCGAAGCTGGGCGGAGGACGGCGCGCCGGATCTGCTGGCGCAGGCCGCCGGGCGCTGGCTCATCCCGGCGTCGCCCGGCGAGATCGCCGCCGGCGACGTGCTGCTGTTCCGCCTGAAGCCCGGCGGCCCCCCGCGCCATGCGGGCGTCGCCTGCGGGCCGGACCGCATGATCCACGCCTATGACGGCCACGGCGTGGTGGAGACGCCCATCGCCCCCGCCTGGCGCCGCCGCCTCGCCGCCCGCTTCCGCTTTCCGGCGTCGTCGTTCGACATCTGAAGGCCAGTCCAAATCCGTGAAGCTCCTCGCCATGCCCGAGCCTGTCTCGGGCATCCACGACTTTTGACCGCGCGACGGTGTGCAGGTTCAAATCGTGGATGCCCGGCGTTCGCCGGGCATGACGGGAGGGGGCAGCCGCGCTTCGGCGATTTTCAAACCGACTCCGAGGTCCTCCCATGGCCGTTCTCGCGCTCACCGCCGTCGGCTCCGCGATCGGCGGGGCGCTGCTGCCGGGCGGGCTGAGCCTGTTCGGCGCCACGCTGTCCGGCGCGGCGCTGGGCGGCGCGCTCGGCGGGCTCGCGGGCTCCATGCTCGACCAGACGGTGCTCTCCACCACCACGCGCCGCGTCGGCCCCCGGCTGGACGACCTGCGCGTCACCGCCTCCACCGAGGGCGCCCCGGTGCTGCGCGTCTATGGCCGCATGCGGGTCGGCGGGCAGGTGATCTGGGCGAGCCGCTTCCGGGAGACCAGCTCCACCCAGAGCTCCGGCGGCAAAGGCGGCGGGCCGAAGGTGAAGACCACCACCTACAGCTATTTCGCGAGCTTCGCGGTGGGCCTGTGCGAAGGCGAGATCGACGGGATCGGCCGCATCTGGGCCGACGGCCGCGCCATCGATCCCGGCGCCTATGACGTGCGCCTGCATCGGGGCACGGAGGAGCAGCTTCCCGACCCGAAGATCGTGGCGGTGGAGGGCGCGGAGCACGCTCCCGCCTTCCGGGGCCTCGCCTATCTGGTGTTCGACGAGCTGCCGATCGGCGATTTCGGCAACCGGGTCCCGCAGATTACGGTGGAGGTGATCCGCCGTCCGCCCTCCGAGCAGCCCCAGCTCGAGGACCTGCTGCGCGCGGTGACGCTGATCCCCGGCTCCGCCGAATTCGCCTACGCCACCGACAAGGTGGAGCGCCGCGCGGGCTTCGGCGCCTATGCGAGCGAAAACGTCCACACCGAATATGACGACGCCGATTTCAACGTGGCGCTCGACGACCTGCAGGCGCTCGCGCCCAACGTCACGGCGGTGTCGCTGATCGTGGCGTGGCACGGGGAGGACCTGCGCGCCGGCGCCTGCCGCATCGTTCCCAAGGTCGAGACCCGGGACAAGATTACCCGGCCGTGGAGCTGGCGGGTGGGCGGACTGCGCCGCTCCGACGCCGCCGTGGTGAGTCAGGTCGGCGGCGCCCCGGCGCTTGGCGGCGCGCCCGCCGACCGGGCGGTGTGGCAGGCGATCCGGGAGCTGAAGGCCCGCGGCCTCGAGGTGACGCTGACGCCCTTCATCCTGATGGACGTGGCGCCCGGAAACGGCCGTCCCGATCCCTATGGCGGGACGGAGCAGGCGGCCTATCCCTGGCGCGGGCGCGTCACCTGCCACCCGGCGCCGGGGCGTCCCGGCTCGCCCGACAAGACCCCCGCCGCCGCCGCGCAGGTGGCGGCCTTCTTCGGCGACAGCGACCGCGAGGATTTCGGCTGGGACGCCGACGACCGCAGGGTCACGTATGGCGACGGCGACGACTGGTCCTACCGCCGCTTCATCCTGCATCTGGCGCGCATCGCCAAGGCCGCCGGCGGGGTGGACGCTTTCCTCATCGGCTCCGAGATGATCGGCCTGACGACGGTGCGCGACGGCGCCGCGAGCTATCCCGCCGTGGCGGAGCTGAAGCGCCTCGCCGCCGACGCCCGCTGGATGCTGGGGCCGGACACGAAGATCGGCTACGCCGCCGACTGGACGGAATACGCCGGCCATCGCCCGGACGACGGCTCCGGCGACGTGCTGTTCCATCTCGATCCGCTGTGGGCGGATACAAATGTCGATTTCGTCGGCGTGGACAACTACGCGCCGCTCGCCGACTGGCGCGAGGGCGGCGGCCATCGGGACGCGCTCGCCGGCTGGCGGGGGCCCTACGACCCGGCCTATCTCGCCGCCAATGTGGAGGGCGGCGAGGGCTACGACTGGTTCTACGCCTCCGACGCCGATCGGGCGGCGCAGGTCCGCTCGCCGATCGACGACACCGCCCACGGCGAGCACTGGGTGTTCCGCGTCAAGGATTTCCGGGGCTGGTGGGAGAACCTGCACCACGACCGGCCGGCCGGCGCGCGTTCGCCCACGCCCACCGCGTGGATCCCCCAGTCGAAGCCGATCCGCTTCTGCGAGGTCGGCTGCCCGGCGGTGGACAAGGGCGCGAACCAGCCCAACGTGTTCGTGGACGAGAAGTCGTCCGAGAGCGCGCTGCCCCACTTCTCCAACGGCCGCCGGGACGACATGGCGCAGCGCGCCTATCTCACGGCGCAGCTTGGCTACTGGCGGCCGTCGGCGGGCGCCAACCCGGTTTCGACCGTCACCGGCGCGCGCATGATCGACGCCGTGCGGATACACGCCTGGACCTGGGACGCCCGACCGCATCCGGCCTATCCTCTGCGTTCCGACGTCTGGGCCGACGCCGCCAACTGGCGGCGGGGGCACTGGCTCTCGGGCCGGCTCGGCTTCGCAAGCCTGCGGGACGTGGTGGCGGAGCTCGCCGCGCCCTCGGCCGTGCCGCTCGATCTCGACGATCTCGACGGCGTGGTGCGCGGCTATGCGGTGGACCGGGTGATGGCGCCCCGCGACGCCATCGAGCCGCTGCTGGAGGCCTTCGGCGCCGTGGCCCAGCAGCGGGGCGAGGGCGTGCGCATGGCGAATCGTCAGGCGCCGCCGGTGGCGACGCTGACGCCAGATGATCTGGTCGATCCGGGCGAGGGCAAGCCCGCGTTCCGGCTCACCCGCGCGCAGGCCTCCGAGGTGCCGGCTGCGCTTCAGCTTCGCCATGTGGACCCGGAGATCGACTACCGGCAGGGCGCCGTGGAGGCGCGCCGACTGGCGGGCGAGGGCCGGGCGGTCGCGGAGGTCAGCGTGCCGCTGGCGCTGACCGCGCCGGAGGCGCAGGCGCTGGCGGACGGCCTGCTGATCGAGGCCTCGGTGCGGCGGGAGCGGGGCGAATGGACTCTGCCGCCCGGCCGGCTGGCGCTGGAGCCGGGCGATCTGGTGACCTTCGCGGCCCATGGCCGGAACACGCTGATGCGGCTCGAGGAGGTGGGCGAGGAGTATGGCCGGCCGGTCAAGGCCGTGCGGGCGGACCCGGACGCGCGCTCCGTCGCGCCGGTGGACGACGATCCCCGTCCGCCGCCGGACCGGCCGCGCGCGGTGGCGCCGGTGTTCGCGGTGCTCGACCTGCCGCTGCTCGCCGGCGACGAGCCGGCCCACGCGCCGCGGCTCGCGGCCTACGCCAAGCCCTGGGCGCCCATGGCGGTCTACCGCTCCCGCGACGGGTCCGGCGTCGAGCTGGACCAGATCCTGCCGCTGCCGGCGACGCTCGGCGAGCTGACGGCTCCGCTCGGCCGCCACGCCAGCGGTCGTCTCGACCACGCCAACGCGGTCGAGGTGGAGATCGGCCCCGACCGCACGCTGGAGAGCGTGACCGGCGCGGCGCTGCTCGCGGGGGCGAACGTGGCGGCGGTGCGGGGGCCGGGCGGCGGCTGGGAGGTGCTCCAGTTCCGCGACGCG
>NZ_JBHTMX010000224.1:0-4279 GCF_042679725.1 Methylopila musalis | reverse complement strand
GGCCGGCGAGCGTCCGCGCATAGGCCGCGGCGAGATCGGTCAGCGCCTCGCGGCTGCGGGCGGAGAGCGCCAGAACCGGGGTCGGGCCGCCCGCGTCGATGGCGCGGGGGGCGGAGCGTCCGGCCCGGTCCTCGGGCGTGGGGTCGCTCAGCACCACATGGGCGTTGGTGCCGCCGAAGCCGAAGGAGTTCACGCCGGCGTAGCGGGGCGCTGCGCCCCGCGGCAGCGGCGTCGGACGGGTCGCGACCGCGAGCTTCAGCTCGTCGAACGGGATGTCCGGGTTGAGTTCGGTCACGTGCAGCGAGGCCGGCAGCAGGTCGTGCTCCAGCGCCAGATCCGCCTTTAGCAGCCCGACGAGGCCGGAGGCGGGCTCCAGATGGCCCACGTTGCTCTTCACCGAGCCGATGGGCACGGGCCCCGCCGTGCGCCGCTTCAGCAGGCCGCCGACGGCGTTCGCCTCGGCCGGATCGCCCACGCGGGTGCCGGTGCCGTGGGCCTCGATGAAGGCGATGCGGTCGAGATCGATGTCGGCCTGGGCGTAGACCCGCTCCAGCAGCGCGAGCTGCGCGTCGGCGGAGGGCAGCGACATGCCGACGGTGCGGCCGTCCGAATTGACGTCGCAGGCGGCGATCATCACGCGCATGCGGCGGTGGGCGGCGCGGGCGGCGTCCGCGCGCTCGATCACCAGCGCCACGCCGCCTTCGGAGCGCACATAGCCCTCGGCCGAAGCGTCGAAGGCCCGGCACAGGCCCTGCGGCGACAGCATGGTGGCCTGGGCGAAGGAGATGAACGGGAACGGGCTGGCGAGGATGTTCACGCCCACCACGATCGCCCGCTCGATGCGGCCGGCGTTCAGCGCCGCCACCGCCTCGTTCAGCGCAACCAGCGAGGACGAGCAGGCGGTGTCCACCGTGAAGCTCGGGCCGCGCAGGTCGAACAGATACGAAATCCGGTTCGACACGATGGAGAGCGTGTTGCCGGTGGCGAAATAGGGGTCCGCCGAGGCCGGGTCGAAGATGATGCGGTTGCCGTAGTCGAGCGCGGAGGCGCCCACGAACACGCCGGTCTCGCCGCCGGCGATGGAGGAGGGCGGAATCCCGGCGTCCTCCAGCGCCTCCCACACGAGCTGCAGCGACAGCCGCTGCTGCGGGTCCATCTGCTCGGCCTCGCGGGGCGACACGCCGAAGGCGGCCGGATCGAAGGCGTAGATGTCGTCCAGCACGCCGGCGGCGAAGGTGTAGCTCTTGCCGGGCTCGCCCTTGCGGGGGTGCAGATAGCGAGCGGAGCTCCAGCGCTCCTCGCCGATGGAGGTGACGGCGCAGCGGCCCTCGGACAGAAGGCGCCAGAACGCGGGAACGTCGGGCGCGCCCGGAAGCCGGCAGGCGCGGCCGACGATGGCGAGAGGCGAGTGTTTTTTCATGGATGCTGCTGCTTGCCGGCGCCCGCGCGACGACGATGGCCGCACGGCGGCGCGTGGCGCGCCGCTGCGGACAGGCGCTGGCGCGACGGCGTGATCACGCGCGACCGCGAACGAAATGGCGAATGAGGACGAGCACGACGAAGGTGTACCTCCGTCTTACGGGCGCCTGTCAAGCGCGCCGCGGGTCGAGCAGCGGTCGGCGCCTGCGAGCGCGTAGGCCAGTGGCGAACCATGCGTTCCCCGTTGCGTGCGGTTCCAGACCGAACCGCGAAGCACCTCAGGCGCGCAGGCTACACGACTTTTGCGGGCGACGCCTAACCGGAAGGCGCAACCCCTTCGCGCTTTGGGATCAGGCTCCCGGCCGGGACAGCCGCCGGGCGTTGGCGCGCACGCGGCGCCGGGCGGGCTTGATGGCGGCCTCTCCGGCCGCGATCATGAAGCCGGCGGCGGCGATCGGCGTGGTGGCCGCGGACATGCGCGACAGCACGCGACCGGCGGCGACGCCGCCCTCGAACGCGGCGGAGACCTTCTCCGACACCATGCGCTGCGCTTCCGCCATGCCGGCCGGCGTCGGCGCGCCGGCCTCGCGGGTCATCTGCGCGATGCGGGCGGCCATCACGAAGCCCGCGAAGGGGCCCATGGCGGCGAAGCCGTTGGCGAGAGCGACCTGCCGTCGCCACAGTTCGAAAATGTCGGTGGTCATGCGCCGGTGTGTTCTCCGGGGACCGCCGCCGCGCCGGGCGCGACTGTTTACGATCACGCATATGAGATTAGCGCTTGGCGACTTGGCGTCCATCCGGCCGAAAGACGCAGGAGGCGCCCGCCGCGCGCATGGAACGCGCGGCGGGCGCCGAACGATCGCGACCTCCGGGGAGGCCGCCGTGGCTCAGGCGATGCCGTCGATGACGCCGTCGTCCAGCAGGCGCATGTTGACCGAGGCCGGCACCTTGGGCAGGCCCGGCATGGTCATCAGCTCGCCGCAGATCACCACGATGAAGCCGGCGCCGGCGGACAGGCGCACCTCGCGGATGGGCAGGGTGTGGCCCGTGGGCGCGCCGATCGCGGTCGGGTCGGCCGAGAACGAGCTCTGGGTCTTGGCCATGCAGACCGGGAACGAGCCGTAGCCGGCCGCCTCCCACTCCTTGAGCTGCTTCTTGATGGCCGCGCTCGCGGTCACCTTGTCGGCGCGGTAGAGCGTCTTGGCGATGGTCTCGACCTTCTCCAGCAGCGGCAGGTCGTCGCCGTAGAGGAAGTCGAACGAGGCCTTCTCGCGCTCCACCAGATCGACCAGCGTGCGGGCGAGCTCCTCGGCGCCGGCGCCGCCCTCGGCCCAGTGCTTGCAGACCACGGCGTCGACGCCGAAATCGGACTTCACGCGCCGCTTCAGGGTCTCCACCTCGGCGTCGGTGTCGGAGACGAAGTGGTTGATCGCCACGACCACCGGCAGGCCGAAGCCCTTCATGTTCTCGATGTGGCGGCCGAGATTGGCGAGGCCGGCTTCCAGCGCCGGCACGTTCTCGGAGGTCAGCTCGCTCTTGGCCACGCCGCCGTGCATCTTGAGCGCCCGGATGGTGGCGACGATCACCACCGCGTCCGGCGAGATGCCGGACTTGCGGCACTTGATGTCGAGGAACTTCTCGGCGCCCAGATCCGCGCCGAAGCCGGCCTCGGTCACGGTCCAGTCGGCGAGCGACAGGCCGGTCTTGGTGGCGATCACCGAGTTGCAGCCATGGGCGATGTTGGCGAAGGGGCCGCCATGGATGAAGGCGGGCGTGCCCTCGATCGACTGCACCAGGTTCGGCCGCAGCGCGTCGCGCAGCAGCACCGAGAGCGCGCCTTCCGCGTCCACGTCCTTGGCGGTGATCGGCTTCCGGTCGGGCGTGTAGGCCACGACGATGCGGCCGAGGCGCTCCTCCAGGTCCTTCAGGTCGTTGGCGAGGCAGAAGATCGCCATGATCTCGGAGGCGACGGTGATGTCGAAGCCCGCCTCGCGGGTGTAGCCGTTGGCCGGCGCGCCGACGCCGGAGATGATCTGGCGCAGGGTGCGGTCGTTCATGTCGAGGACGCGGCGGAACACGATGCGGCGCGGATCGATGTTGAGCGGGTTGCCCCAGTAGAGCGAGTTGTCGACCAGCGCCGCGAGCAGGTTGTTCGCCGAGGTGATGGCGTGGAAGTCGCCGGTGAAGTGCAGGTTGATCTGCTCCATCGGCAGGACCTGGGCGTAGCCGCCGCCGGCCGCGCCGCCCTTCACGCCGAACACCGGCCCGAGCGACGGCTCGCGCAGGCACACCACCGCCTTCTTGCCGATGCGGTTCAGCGCGTCGCCGAGGCCAACCGTGGTCGTGGTCTTGCCCTCGCCCGCGGGCGTCGGGTTAATGGCGGTGACGAGCACCAGCCGCGCGTCGTCCTTCTTCGGCAGGCTGGCGATGAAGCGGTCGTCCAGCTTGGCGATGTGCTTGCCGTGCAGGTGAAGCGCGTCCTCGGGGATGCCCACCTTGGCCGCGATCTCGACGATCGGCTTGAGTTCAACGGAACGAGCGATCTCGATATCGGTCGGCATGTACGGATTCCCCAGATTTTCCCAGATGAGGAGACGGCCCATCGGCCCGCGCCGTTGTCTCTTGTCGGAGGCTGACGCGCAACCGGGACGGAGGACCGCAGACGAAGGTCTTATAAACGGGGATGTTGGGCGCGCGGGGTAAGGCTACCGGGCGTAGGCCGCGGCGAGATCGGCCGCGAGCGCCACCAGCGCGGAATCGCAGGTGGCGAACAGCAAAGCGAGCGCCACGGGGGCGAGCGCGAGCAGCCGTGCGAGCCGGAGGGCGCCGCCGGCGCGGAAGGCCGCCGCCGCGCGCGCCG
>NZ_JBHTMX010000223.1:0-4284 GCF_042679725.1 Methylopila musalis | reverse complement strand
AACCGGAAGGCGCCCGCCTCGCCCGCGCCACGGCCCGCGCGCTCGACGGCGCGGAGGTCGAGGTCAACGCCATCGCCTGCCTGTCGGCCTGTTCGCGGGGCTGCGCGGCGACGGTCGCGGCGGACGGCAAGTTCGCCTATGTCATCGGCGGGCTGACGGCGGAGGACGCCGCCGACCTCGCCGCCTTCGCTCTCGCCCATGCGGCGAGCGTGGATGGCGTGCCGCCGTGGCGCGCGCGGCCCGAGAAGGTGCGGAAGAACACGATCGCGCGCCTGCCGCCGCCGGGCGTCGCCCACGCGCTGGTGGAGCCGCCCCCGGCCGAGGAGGCGTGACGGCGCCGCTCAGCCGCCGTCGATGACGTGCAGGAACGAGCCGGACACAGGTCCCGCCGCCAGCCCGCGGGTTCCGCCGCCGTCGAGCGCGAACAGCGGAGCGCCGTCTTCCGACAGCGTCGCGGCGTAGTGGAACTCGTGCGCGCGGTAATGGGCGCCCTTCGGCCCCAGCGGGCCGGGCGCCGCGAGCCGGGCGTGGGCGTAGCCGAGATGCAGCCGGCGGGCGGCGAAGGAGGTCTCCAGCCGCAGCAGGCCAAGCATGGCGTGGCGGACGCCGTCGGCGTCCACCAGCCCGTCGCCGAGCGTCATGTAGCCGCCGCACTCGCCATAGACCACGGCGCCCCGGTCCACCGCATCGCGCACCCCTTGCGCGAAGCGGGAGGCGGCGGCGAGACGCCCGGCGTGCAGCTCCGGATAGCCGCCCGGCAGATAGACCGCGTCGGCGCTCTCGTCCGGCGCCTGGTCGGCGAGCGGAGAGAACGGAACGATCTCAGCGCCCGCCTCCCGCCAGGCGAGCAGGAGATGCGGATAGGCGAAGCGGAACGCCACGTCGTCCGCGACCGCGATCCGTGAGCCGAGCGGCGGCGCGACCGGCGGCGTCGCGCGGCTGCCGCCCCACGCGATCGGCCGGGCGAGGCGCTGGAGCGCGCCGAGATCGATGTGCTCGGCGCCGGCGCGGGCGGCGGCGGCGATAAACGCCTCCAGATTCCCGAGCTCCTCCGCCTGCACGAGGCCGAGATGGCGGGAGGGGGTCTTCAGCTCGCTCCGGCGCGGCAGCGCGCCCAGCACCGGCACGCCGGCCTCCGCGCAGCCGTCTCGGGCGAGCTGTTCGTGGCGCGGGCTCGCGACCCGGTTCAGGATCACGCCCGCGACCTCCACGCCCGGATCGCGGCGGCGGAACCCATCCGCGAGCGCGCCGACCGACTGGGCCATGCCGCTCACGTCGACCACGAGGACAACCGGCGCGCCGAGCGTCTTCGCCACCTCGCCCGCGCCGCCATGGCCCTCGACGCCGGGCTCGGCCGCGTGGTCGAACAGGCCCATCACGCCCTCGACCACCATCAGGCCGGCGCCCGTGGAGGCCTCCGCCGCCAGCGACAGCAGCCGCTCCCGGCGCATGGCCCAGCCGTCGAGGTTGAAGCAGGGACGGCCGCTGGCGGCGGCGTGGAAGCGGGGGTCGATGTAGTCCGGCCCGATCTTGGCGGAGGCGACCACGACCCCTGCGTCCCTGAAGGCGCGCAGCAGGCCAAGCGTCACGGTGGTCTTGCCCTGCCCGCTCGCGGGCGCGGCCACCACGAAAGCGGGCGTCATGCGCCGACGGCCTCCACGGGGATGCCCGCCGCGGCGAGCACGGGCGCGAGCGCCACGACGCCGCCCACCACGATCAGCACCGGCGGCTCCAGCGCCTCCACGTCGGCGCGGATCGCGAGCCGTCCGAGCGTGGTGCGCACGACGCTCTGGCGCGGCGTGGTGGCCTGCGAAACGATCGCGACCGGCTCGCTGTCCGGCCGCCCGGCGGCCATAAGCTTCGCCGCGATCACCTCCATCAGGCGGAAGCCCATATAGATGACGAGCACGGGCGAGGCCGCCGACAGCGCCGCCCAGTCGAGCCGCGCCGACAGCGCGCCCGAGGCGTCATGGGCGGTGAGGAAGGTGACGGACTGGTTCACATCGCGATGGGTGACGGGGATGCCCGCCGCGGCGAGCCCGCCGATGCCGGCGGTGATTCCCGGCGCCACCCGGAACGGCACCCCGGCCGCGACCAGCCCCTGCGCCTCCTCCGCGCCGCGGCCGAACACGTAGGGGTCGCCGCCTTTCAGCCGCAGCACGCGCCGGCCCGCCCGCGCCGCCGCGATCAGCTGCGCGTTGATCTCCGATTGCTTGGGCGAGGGACAGCCCGCCCGCTTGCCCACGAACACCCGATCGACCTCCGGGGCCGCCAGCGCCAGCACGTCCTCGTTGACGAGCGCGTCGAAGAAGACGACATCCGCCTGCGACAGCGCCCACACGGCCTGCAGCGTGAGCAGGCCGAGATCGCCCGGCCCCGCGCCTACGAGCCACACGGTTCCGGGCGCGAACACGGGCATGGCGCGCGACAGCGCCGGCGCGAAGCCTACGGGGGCGAGGGAGGACGAGGAGTGATCGGAGGGACGCGACATCGCGCGGACCATGGCGCGTCGCACGGCGCCGCACAATCCCGTGACGGCTCGTCGCTTCGGATAAGCCCTCGGGGACTTCGCCTATGAGCGGGGGCGCTCCCGCCGCGCTCGTGCTCGGCGGCTCTTCGGAAGGCTTTGCGGTCGCGGCCCTGCTCCACGCGCACGGCTTCGACGTGACCACCTCCTTCGCCGGCCGCACCGAACGCCGGCGCGCGCCACAAGGCCGCGTGCGGGTGGGCGGCTTCGGCGGCGTGGAGGGGCTAGCAGTCCATCTCGCGGCCGAGCGCCCGCTTTGCGTGATCGACGCCACCCATCCCTTCGCCGCGCGCATGAAGGCGAACGCCGCCGAGGCCTGCCGCCGGACCGCGACGCCGCTGATCCATGTGGAGCGCCCCGCCTGGACGCCGCAGCCCGGCGACGACTGGCGCCCCGCCGCCGACGTGGCCGAGGCCGCGGCCCTTATTCCGGCGACGGAGGGCCCCTGCCTTATCACCGTGGGCCGGCAGGAGCTCGGCCCCTTCGCCGCGCGCAGGGACGTCAGCCTGCTGCTCCGGATGATCGACCCGCTGGAGACGCCCTTCCCCCACCCGTCCGCGACAGTCATTCTGGATCGTGGCCCGTTCGATCTCGACGCCGAGCGCCGGCTGTTCGACGCCCATGGCGTCGCCTCCGTGGTGGCGAAGAACAGCGGCGGCGCGGCGGCGCGGGCCAAGCTCGACGCCGCGCGCGAACGGGGCCTGCCGGTGGTGATGATCGAGCGTCCGCCGCTCACCCTTGGCTGCGCCGCGCCGAGCCCGGAAGCCGCCGCCGACTGGGCCCTTCGCCTCGCCTCCGAAGGCCGCGCTCGCTTTGGCGGCCCCGGCGCCCCATAGCAGGCGCGTCACGACCCGTCCGACGAGACCTTGCGCCATGTCCCCCGACGCCCGCCCCGCCCCCTGGCTCACCGTGATCGGCGTCACGGAGGACGGCGCGCTCGGGCGCGAGGCGGAAGCCGCGCGCGCCCGCGCCGCCCATGTCGTCGGCGGCGAGCGGCATCTGGCGCTGGCGGCGGGCTCGATCCCGCCCGACGCCGAGCGTCACGCATGGCCCTCCCCCATGTTGCCCTTCGTCGACGTGGTGCTGGGCTGGCGCGGCGCGGCGACCGTGGTTCTGGCGAGCGGCGACCCCCTGCTCTACGGCGTCGGCGCCACCTTCCTCGCCCGGCTGCCGGCTGAAGAGATGCGCGTCCTTCCCGCCGTCTCCGCCTTCCAGCTCGCCTGCGCCGCCATGCTGTGGCCCGTGGCCGAGACGCGGCTCGTCACCGCCTGCGGCCGGCCGGTGGAGAGCCTCGCGGCGGAGCTGTTCGACGGCGAGCGGATCGTCCTGTTCTCCGCCGACGGGGCCACGCCCGCCGCCGCGGCCCGGCTGCTGACGGCGCACGGCTTCGGGCGCAGCCGCGTGACCGTTCTGGAGCGGCTGGGCGGCCCGCAGGCGGCGGCGCATGCGTTCCACGCGGACGAGGTCGGCGACCGGTCCTTCGACGCGCTGAACACGGTGGCGATCGCGCTTTCCGCCGGACCGGAGGCGCGACAGCTTCCCCGCGTTCCGGGCCTGCCCGACGACGCCTTCGCGAACGACGGCCAGATCACCCGGCGGGAGATCCGCGCGCTCACCCTCGCCCGCCTTGCGCCAATGCCCGGCGCGCTGCTGTGGGACGTGGGCGCGGGGTCCGGCTCGATCGGGATTGAGTGGATGCGCGCCGCGCCCCGCGCCCGCGCCATCGGGCTGGAGCCCCGCGCCGACCGGGCGGCCCG
>NZ_JBHTMX010000222.1:0-4327 GCF_042679725.1 Methylopila musalis | reverse complement strand
GCGAGCAGCGCCACGACGACGCTGGCGGCGAGCCAGCGCCGCCCCGGACGCGGGGGCGCCGCGTCCGCGGGGAGGACCGCGGCCTCGACGGTCACCAGGGCGCGCGGCGGTTCAGTTGTCGAAGCCGACCTGATCGACCAGCGTGGACGCCGCCTTGCGGTTGCGGGCGATGTCGACGAGCGGGGTCTGGTCGGGCTGCAGCGCTCCGAACTCGGCGAGGATCGGATCGACCGGCGCGCCCACCTTGATCGGGTACTCGTAGTTCGCCTGCGCGAACACGCCCTGCGCCTCGTCGGAGACGAGGAACTCGAGGAACTTCACCGCCTCGTCGCGGTTCGGCGCGTTCTTGGCCACCGCGGCGCCGGACACGTTCACATGGGTGCCGCCCTTGGCGAAGGTGGGCAGCACCACGTTGATGGCTTCGGCCCAGCCCTTCTGCTCGGCGCCGCCCTTGCCCGCGCGCATCAGGCCCACGTAGTAGGAGTTGCCGATGGCGATGTCGCAGACGCCCGCCAGGATGTCGCGCGCGCCGTCGCGGTCGCCGCCGGCGGGCTTCTGGGCCAGATTGGCCTTGAAGCCGGTGAGCCAGGTCTTGGCCGCCTCGGCGCCGTCACGGGTGATGACCGCCGCGATCAGCGAGGTGTTGTAGGGGTGCTGGCCCGAGCGGATGCAGATCTTGCCCTTGTACTTCGGGTCCGCCAGCTCCTCGTAGGTCAGCGCCTTCAGGTCGCCGAGCCGCTCCTTCGAGACATAGGCCACGCGGGCGCGGGCCGAGAGGCCGAACCACTGGCCGTCCGGATCGCGGAACTGGGCCGGCACCGCCGCCTCCAGCGTCTTGGACGACACCTTCTGGGCGAGGCCCTTGTCCACCAGATCGATCAGGCGGCCGAAGTCCACCGTCATCAGCACGTCGGCCGGGGAGTTGGCGCCCTCGGCGGCCACGCGCTCGGCCAGCCCGTCCTTGATGAAGATGGCGTTGACCTTGGTCCCGGTGCTGGTGGTGTAGGCGTCGAGCAGCGGCTGCATCAGGCCGGGCTCGCGCGTGGTGTAGAGGTTGAGCTCGGCGGCGAAGGCCGGAGCCGAGGCGGCGGCCAGCAGCGTGGCCGTTGCGAAGCGGGCGAAAAGGCTGGCGGTCGTCATGATCGTATCCCTGGGGCGCACGGCCTGAACGCGCGCCCTCTCGCGGACATCGCGCAGCCTGTCCGCTGGTAGTCGCGCGGCGAAGCCGCGTCAACGAGGGTCTCAGAGAGTTCAAGCACTTGGAACGACTCCAGATCGAACCTCGCCCGGCGGCTCGCGCTCGCCCCTCGCGGATGCTATAGGCCCCGCGACCGACCAGCAGGGAGCCTGACCGCCAATGCGCCTGATCGTCGCCGGAGCCTCCGGCCGCATGGGCCGCGCGCTGATCCGCGCCGTGGCCGAGACCGAAGGCGCCGAGCTCGCCGGCGCGCTGGAGCGGCCGGGCTCGGAGCATCTCGGCCGGGACGCGGGCGATCTCGCGGGCGTCGACCCGCTCGGCGTGAGCGTCACCGACGACGCGCTGCCGCTGGTCGCCGCCGCCGACGGCCTGCTCGACTTCACCGCGCCCGAGGCGACCGTGGCGCTGGCGGAGCTCGCCGCGCAGGCGCGCATCGTCCACGTCATCGGCACCACCGGATTCTCGCCAGCCCACATCGACAGCGTGGACGCCGCGGCCCGGCACGCGGTCGTCATCCGCTCCGGCAACATGAGCCTCGGCGTCAACCTGCTGGCGGCGCTCGTCCGGCAGGCGGCGAAAGCGCTCGGGCCGGACTGGGACATCGAGGTGCTGGAGATGCACCACCGCGCCAAGGTGGACGCGCCGTCCGGCACCGCGCTGCTGCTGGGACAGGCCGCCGCCGAGGGGCGCGACGTCTCGCTCGCGGAGCAGTCGGTGCGGACGCGCGACGGCCACACCGGCGCCCGGGTCGAGGGCACGATCGGCTTCGCCACCCTGCGCGGCGGCTCGGTGGTGGGCGACCACACCGTCATCCTCGCCGGCGCCGGCGAGCGGGTCGAGCTCAGCCACCGCGCCGAGGACCGCATGATCTTCGCCCGCGGCGCGGTGAAGGCCGCGCTGTGGGGCTTCCGCCGCAAGCCCGGCCATTACGGCATGGCGGACGTGCTCGGTCTTCACGAAGGCTGAAGGCGGCGCAAAGATTCGTGCAAAGCGCGCGCGTCCGGGCTAAGCATCGCCACAGGCGGCCCGAGCGGCCCGCCGGCCAGATCGACCTCCGCGGAGCGCTGTCGCATGCAACGTCGTCTCGTCCTCGTCCGCCACGGCCAGAGCGAGTGGAACCTGAAGAACCTGTTCACAGGCTGGAAGGATCCCGACCTGACCGAGCGCGGCGTCGCGGAGGCGAAGGCCGCCGGCCAGCGGCTGAAGACCGAGGGCCTGCGCTTCGACGTGGCCTTCACCTCCAAGCTGCGCCGCGCCCAGCGCACCGGCCAGCTCCTGCTGGCCGAGCTTGGCCAGCCGGACGTGGCGACCGTCGAGCATGAGGCGCTGAACGAGCGCGACTACGGCGACCTCACCGGCCTGAACAAGGACGAGGCCCGCAAGAGCTTCGGCGAGGATCAGGTGCTGCTGTGGCGCCGCTCCTACGACGTGCCGCCCCCCGGCGGCGAGAGCCTGAAGGACACCGTCGCCCGCGTGCTGCCCTATTACGTGCAGGAGATCCTGCCGCGGGTGCTGCGCGGCGAGCAGACGCTCGTCACCGCCCACGGCAACTCGCTGCGCGCGCTGATCATGGTGCTGGAGGGGCTGACGCCCGAGACGCTGCTGAAGCGCGAGCTGCTCACCGGCGCGCCGATCGTCTACGACCTCGAAGCCGACGCTACCGTCTCCCGCGTGCAGGACCTCGCCGCCGCGGCCTGAGCCCTTCGCGGGCGGCAAGGCCGCCCTCCCGAGAAAACCGTTGGCGCGGGCCCGAAACGGGCTCAAGCTCCACGGTTATGGCGGCGTCGACGACGGCGGGACCGAGAGGCTGGAGACTGGGCGCGCCACGCATGGGCGTGGCGATCGTCGCGCTCGGCCTCAGCGTCGCCCCGGTCCTCGCCAGCGAGCCGCCGGCCAACGCCCGTATGGACGCCCCCCCGCCCTGCGCCGGGGTCGATCTGGTGCAGGCGCTGCAGGCGAACGATCCGGCCGGTTTCGAGACCTTCGAGAGCGCGGCCCGCGGCGTCGC
Organism: Methylopila musalis; assembly: GCF_042679725.1. Taxonomy (NCBI): domain Bacteria; kingdom Pseudomonadati; phylum Pseudomonadota; class Alphaproteobacteria; order Hyphomicrobiales; family Methylopilaceae; genus Methylopila; species Methylopila musalis. Next base: position 1,121 of record NZ_JBHTMX010000222.1, on the reverse strand, counting down.
CAACGGGCAGGGCCTGCTGTGGCGGGTGGATCGCGCCGGCGGGCGCGTCTCCTATCTCTTCGGCACCATGCATTCGAGCGAGGCCGGCGCGAAGGACTTCGGCGCGCTGGTGACGAAGGCGCTCGCCCGCTCGCAGGTGGTCGCCATGGAGCTGCCGGGCGCGAGCACCCGTCGGGTGGCGCAGCAGCTGCGGCGGCTCGTCGCCGACCGGTCCTTCCGGCCGGGCGGAGGCTCGCTGGAGCTGCTGCCGGCCGGAACCCGCGCCCGGGTGGAGCGCCGCATCGCCGCGCTCGGGGTGTCGGCCGCGATCGCCGACCAGATGCAGCCCTGGTATCTCGCGCTCGCGCTGTCCCGCTCCCGCTGCGCCGGCCAGGACGGCGCCGCCGATCCCGAGACGGCGGACGCCCGCATCGAGCGGCTGGCGCAGGAGCAGGGCTCGCGGATCGTGGCGCTGGAGACGCCGGCGGAGCAGGTGGCGGCGCTCGCCTCCGTGCCGGACGCGGTGGCGCTGCGCATGCTGCAGGACGCCGCCGACAAGAACCTGAGGCCCGAGGACGTGGAGAGCACCATCTCCGCGCTCTACCGCAGCCGCCGCATCGGCTATCTGCTCGCCATGCGCGGCCCCGCCTGGGCCGGGCTGTTCGACGCGGACGGCTACGCCGACTTCCTTTCCGCCTTCATCACCCGCCGCAACGCCGCCATGCTCGACCGGGCGAAACCGCTGCTGGAGCAGGGCGCGGCCTTTCTGGCGGTGGGCGCCCTGCACCTTCCGGGGCCGCAGGGGCTGGTGGAGCTGGTGCGCCGCAGCGGCTACCGGGTGACGCGCATCTGGTGACGGGCGCCTTTCGCGCCCCGCCCCGCCCGCTAGAATGAGCGCGGACGCCCTCGCGAATCCTCCGGAGCCTCATCCCGTGACGTCATCCCCCGAGACCGCCGACTGGGGTCCCCGCGCCCGCGCGCTGACCGAAAAGCCGCTCGAAGGCCGCGCCTTCATCGACGGCGCGTACCGGCCGGCGGCGGACGGCGCCGTCTTCGCCGCCATCAGCCCGATCGACGGCCGCACGCTGGCCGAGGTCTCCGCCTGCACGGCGGCGGACGTGGACGCGGCGCTCGCCGCGCCC
>NZ_JBHTMX010000221.1:0-4381 GCF_042679725.1 Methylopila musalis | reverse complement strand
CGACCGCGGCGCTCCGGGCGACGCCCGCGCCGGACGCCTTCGCCCCCATCGCCGTACGCCGGAGCGCGCCGGGCGCCCTCTGCGCGGTCGCGAGCCGCAGCCACGCCGATCCGGACACGGAAACCTTTCTCGCCCGCCTCGGCGTCGCGGAGCGCCGTTCGGCCGGCTCGTCGCTGAAGTTCTGTCTGGTGGCGGAGGGCGAGGCCGACGTCTATCCGCGCTTCGGCCCCACCATGGAATGGGACACCGCCGCCGGCCACGCCGTGCTCGCCGCCGCCGGCGGCGCGGTCACCACCCCCGACGGCGCGCCCTTCCTCTACGGCAAAAGCACCGAGGGTTTCCGCAACGGCGCCTTCGTCGCCTGGGGCGCGCGGGGCTGATCCAGCCCCAGCCGCTGGTCGCCGTTTAAAGGCCAAAGCTTACGTAGTTTCGCATATTGCCGGAACAAATCCGGCACATCACTCTACCCTGAGTTGATAACTCAAGGGGTATAGCGCGATGAGCTTGGGTGACGGCTTTGATCTGGTGGAGATCGCTAAAACCAAACTCAACCAGAGATATGTCTTCGGCGCTGTGGTTCCGAAGACCAATCCGAACTGGAACGGTCCGTGGGACTGCGCGGAATTCGTGTCCTGGTGCGTGTGGCAGGCCTATGGCGCGCCCATGGGAATGCGCCCGCGGAACGCCTGGAAAGGCGACGCCTATTCCGGTTTCTGGTTCGATGACGCCAAGGGCGAACCCGGCGCGGCCATTTCCTGGGAATCAGCGCTGAACATCAAAGGGGCCGTGCTGGTGCGCCGCCCTTTGAACAAGCGGATCGGCCATGTGGCGATTTCGCTTGGCGATGGCGAGCAAACCATCGAGGCCCGGAGCGCTGATCGTGGAGTGGGGATTTTCAAAGGAGCGTCCAAGCGGCCCTGGGACATCGGCGTCCTGATTCCGGGCGTCGACTACGCCACGGACGACACGTCCCTCACCTATGTCCAAACTGTGCGCGTGCGTGCGCCGGCCGGATATCACGCGCTTCAGTCCCCGCCGCAGAAGGGGCCGGACGTTCTCGCGATCCAGACGGCGCTCGCCAAGGCCGGCTACGATCCGGGCCCTCTGGACGGCGTGTTCGGTCGCCTGACCGACGCCGCCGTGATCACGTTCCAGATCGCCTCCGGGCTTGAAGTGGACGGCGTCGTCGGCCCGCGCACGGCGGAAAAACTCGGCCTGTCGACGCCGATCGCGCCCGACGCCGCGACCACCGCGGCATGGGAGGCCCTGAGCGCGCCCCCCGCTCCGCCGACGCCGTTGCTCCAGCCGACGCCGCTGGGCGCCCGCACGCTCACAGGCTTCGCGGTGAATGGCAAGGACCACACCGCGCTCTACGACGACGGGAGTCGTCAGTACATCGGCACCGACGTCCCTTACCGCGACGACGCGCCGAGGCGCGGCCTCTACCAGGACAAGAAGCTCACGGAGCTTCGTCCGATCGGCGTGTATCGTCCGGAGGATTACACGGCGCAGCACGGCCAGTGGGCGCATGTCATCCATCCCACCATTTTCGCGGAGAGCGCCGGATTTTTCGGACGCGTCAACAGCTACGACCGCGCCGCCTTCACCTTCGGCGCGACCCAGTTGGCCGCCCATACGCCGGGCGAAAACCTTATCCTGCTGTTCCAGGAACTGCTGCGCTTGAAAAGCGCCAAAGATATCTTCCCCGAGCTGTCCCTCGAAGACAACAAAGTCACCTGGACCAAGCCCAGCGGCGCCAAAGTCGATCTGGAGGCCTCAAAGAGCGTCACGCGGCCGAACGGCAAGCGGGACACCCAGCTCGTCGAGTTCATGGCTTATCTGAACCCGGATCCCGGCGCGGTGGGCCAACAGGAACGTCTCGCGGCCGCGCGTCTGATCGAGTGGACCCGCGTCGATCCGGCGGCCCGCGCCGCGCAGGTGACGTTGCTGGTGGCGCGCGTCAAAAAGCTAATCGATCGCGTTCGATCGCACCCGAGCTTCGACAAGAAGGACTGGCCCGCGGCGATCTGGATCGCCGACATCCAGTATCAGGGACGCGGGAGGCTCGACGCGATCCGCCTTGCGCTCGACAGCCCGAAGCCGGTGGAGGCGCTGTCCCGGATCGGGTCCAGCTACGAGGGGCGTCGGAAAACCATCGGCGAGTCGATCGCGAAACTTAAGGCCAGCGGCGTGCTGAACGGCTTCACGGTGTGACGCGTAGCGCGCGGGGCTGACGTTTCACCCGCGCGGCAGTTCGGCCTCGAGCTTCGGCCAGGCCTGTTCGGCCGCGCGGGGATCGGCGAAGGCGTCGCGTTCGGCGGGGCTGCGGAATAGGTAGAGCCGCTCCTCCCGCACCGCGAAGATCAGCGGATGGCCGGGCGCGGCGGCGCCGTTCGCCACCGCCGCCGGCGCGTAGCCGCCGAACCGGGGCGCGTAGACCTCCGGCGCGGAGAGGAAGGCGGCCCGGTTGGCCTCGCTCGCGAAGCGCCAGGCGACGCCGTTCCATTCGGCCTCGCAGTCGCGCAGGCCGCGCACCGCCCGCTTCTCCACGAAATAGGCGACCGGGTCGTAGCCGTAGAGCGCGACGCCGGTTGCGGGATCGGTCACCGTGCGCTCGTCGAGCCCCGGCAGGGCGCGGACGGACGTGCCGGACGCGGCCATGAGGCTCGCCAGAAGCGCGACCGCCGTGAGTGTGCGTGAAGCCACGGGAGATCCTGTCGTGGTGCGACGGCCGTGCGGTCCGTCCTGTCCCGACTGGCATACCTCGCCGCCGTTCACCTTTGAGTAAAACCGATCGCTCAAATTGTATCGAATCACGCGAAACCCGTGAGCCGGGTCCTTCGCGTCCTCGAAACGAGAAGGAGCACCGCGATGACGTGGAGAACGCCCGTCGCCGCCGCCGCGCTCGTGGCCGGCCTTGTCGCCGCAGGCGCCGCCCAGGCGCAGTACGCCGGCCCCGCCGCGACCCCCGCCGCCTATTCCGACGGCGCCTACGGCGCGCCCCGCGGCCCGACCTATTCGGCCAAGGAGGTGCTGGACAAGGGCCACGCCTTCTTCGGCTCCATGTCGCGCGGCCTTGGCGGCATCGTGGAGCGCGCCACCGCCCAATGGGGCGAACCCAACGGCTACATCCTCGGCGAGGAGGCCAGCGGCGCCTTCGTCGGCGGCCTGCGCTACGGCGAGGGCACGCTGTTCACCCGCGACGGCGGCGAGGGCAAGGTCTACTGGCAGGGGCCGTCGCTCGGCTTCGACTTCGGCGGCGACGGCGCCCGCACCATGATCCTCGTCTACAATCTCCCGTCCAAGACCGCGATCTTCAACCGCTTCGTCGGCGTCGACGGCTCGGCCTATCTGGTCGGCGGCCTCGGCATGACGGCGCTCAAGGACTACGAGACGGTGCTGGTGCCGATCCGCACCGGGGTCGGCGCGCGGCTCGGCGTCAACATGGGCTATCTGAAGTTCACGCCGCGCTCGACCTGGAACCCGTTCTGACGGCGCGGCTTGGCCGCGAGGGGCCGGCGTGCCATCCTGACACGCTCGACGTCCGCGCCGCCGCGGGCGTCCCTGCCGGCGCGTCGCCGAGCCGCCCGCGTGAGCACGCCTGAATGGTCGAGCCCCTTCTGTACGCCTTCGCCGGCGCCTGCCTCGCCACGCTGCTGCTGCTGTTGTTCCTGCCGCTGTTCTGGCGGCGGGCGGTGCGGCTGACGACGCAGCGGCTGACCGAGCGCCTGCCGCTGTCGGTGGCGGAGATCGTCGCGACCCAGGACCGGCTGCGCGCGGCCCACGCGGTTCAGACCCGCGCCACCGAACGGCGCGCCGACTCCCGCTTCGCCGAGGCCGCGCGGGAGCGGATCGAGGCCGGGAAGCTGCGCGCGGCGGACCTCGGCCAGAAGGTGGAGATCACGGATCTGCGCGCGCGGGTGACGGCGCTGGAGGCGGCCGCGGCCGAGGTGCGCGGCGATCTGGAGCAGGCGAGCGCCCGGAGCCGGGAGACCGCCTCGGCGCTGGAGGCCGCCCAGCTGGAGCGCCGCGCCGCCGAGCGCGGCCGCGATCAGGCGCTTAAAGAGAGCGCCGCCGCGTCCTCCAAGGCGAACGATCTCAGCATCGAGCTTGCGGCCGTCACCGCGACGCTCGCCGCGGCGCGCGAGACCGAACGGGAGCTCGAGGCCGAACTTGCGCGGGCGAAGACCCATGAGGCAGAGCTCGAGGCGCTGCTCGGCGCCGAGACCGCCCGGGTGGCGGACGCCCAGGCCGCCCGCGTGATCGCGGAGCGCCGGCTGGCCGAAGAGACCGAGAGCTATGTGGCGCTGCGCGCCGAGATCGCTCGCGCCGGCCTCGCCTTGCCGGCAGGCGGCGCGCCCGATCCGGCGCTCGGGGAGCT
>NZ_JBHTMX010000220.1:0-4414 GCF_042679725.1 Methylopila musalis | reverse complement strand
CGGCCGACGGTCGCGACCGCCGCGTTCCGGCCGGTCCCGGCGGCCGAAGCCGCCCGGACGCCACACCTCGATGAACTCCGGCTCAGCCGATTCGGCCGGCGCCGCGGTCTCCGTCGCCGTGGCGTCGGCGACCGCGGCCTCCGCCGTCACGGTCCCGGCGTCCGCCGCGACCGCTTCATCGGACGTCTCCGCGGCCGCAACCTCGTCGGTCACGGTCTCGATCGCGTCCTCCGCCTCGATGGCGTCGACCGTCTCCGGCTCGGGCTCGTCCGCCACCGGATCGACCAGCGCCGGCGCCTCGGAGGCCACGTCGAACACCGGCGTGTCGCCCGCGTCCGGCGACGTCTCGGCGACGTCCGGCGACGGCTCGTCCGTCGCGTCGACCGCATCGGCCGCAACGGCGTCGGCGACCGTCACGTCCGTCGCCTCAGCCGAAACCGCGTCCTCGGCCGAAGCGGCGTCCTCGGCCGCAGGCGCCGTCTCGCCGATGGGCGCGGCCTCCGCCGGCGCGGTCGGCTTGGGCTTGCGCTCCATGCGATAGCCGAGCGCGCGCAGGATGGCGGCGAAGTCCTCGCCCGAGCAGCCCGCGAGCGAGGTCATGGCGACCGTCACCGTGAAGCCGTTGCCATCGGCGGCGCCGGCGGGCGCCGAGCCGCTCTGGCCCGGCTTCCAGGCGATGGCGGGACGGATGAGGTCCGCCAGCCGTTCCAGAATGTCCACGCGGATCGCCCGCTCGCCGCAGACCCGGTAACCGAGCGCGCGGTAGAGGCCCTTGTCGACCTCCGTGTCGGCGGGGATCGAGGTGCGGCCCGAGGCGGCCAGATGGGCGATGTCGTCCACCTTGGAGTCGGTGTCGTGGCCGTGGGCCAGCGCCCAGAGCTGGGCCGCGAGCGCGCGCGGCGCCGGCTTCATCAGCGTGGGCAGATAGATGTGATGGGCGCCGAAGCGCACGCCGTGCTTGCGCAGCGAGGCGCGGGCGTCCTGCTCCAGCCCCTTCACCTCGTCGGCGACGCGGGCGCGGTCGAGCACGCCCAGCTCCTCCACAAGCTGGTAGGCGACGCCGCGGGCGACGCCGGTCACGTCCTCCGCGGATTCGAGCGCGGCCAGCGGCCCGAGCAGGCGCTGGACATGGCTGCGGATCCAGAGGTCGAGGCGCTTGTCCACCTGCTCCCGGGCGGCGCCGGTGAGCTGGTCGTCGGCCAGCACCCGCACGCGCGGCGCGAGCGTCTTGTCGCCCTTGACCAGCCGGCCCACCAGCTCGCCCTGCCAGCGCACCGCGCCGTCGGAGGCGAGCACGATGTCGCCGTCGCCCACATTGGCGAAGCGGTTGGCCCGCGCGTCGATCTCGCCGGCCAGCGCCTTGGCGGCCGCGGCGCGCAGCGCCTTGCCCTCCACGGTGTCGGCCGAAGAATCCGGCGCGAACTGGAAGCCCGCGAGACGCCCGACATGGTGTCCCTCGACGACCACGTCGCCGTCCTTGTTGATTTCGGCCTCGAGCATGTCCTTTTCCCTGAGGCGGCGCATGAGCACGCTGGTGCGGCGATCAACGAACCGTTGGGCGAGCCGCTCGTGCAGCGCGTCCGAAAGCCTGTCCTCGACGCTGCGCGTCACTCCTTGCCAATGGTCGGGATCGTCCAGCCAATCGGCTCGATTGGCGACGAACGTCCAGGTCCTGATATGCGCGATGCGCGCGGATAGCGTGTCGATGTCCCCATCCGCGCGATCCGTCAAGGCGACGTGCCGGGCGAACCAGTCGGTCGGGACCATACCCGGACGGCTGAGAAAACCATAGAGCTCAGCGAGCAGTTCCGTGTGCTGCGCCGGCGCGATCTTCCGATAGTCCGGAACCTGGCACACCTCCCACAGCAGGCGCACCATCTTCGGGCCACGCGCCGCCGCCCGCACCTGCGCGTCGCGGCCGAGGTGGATCAGGGCCTTCAGGTCGTCCGCGTCGGGCGCGCGGGTGAGCCCGGCCTCCGCCGGTGGACGCGAGAGGCTATCCACCAGCGCGCCGACCGAGGCGAAGTCCAGCCGCCCGTTCCGCCACTGCAGCACCCGGACGGGCTCGAAGCTGTGGCCTTCCAGCCGCTCCACCAGCTCCGGCTCGAACGGCGGACAGCGGCCGGTGGTGCCGAAGGTTCCGTCCCGCAGGTGGCGGCCCGCGCGGCCGGCGACCTGGCCGATCTCCGACGGGTTCAGCCGCCGGAACTGGTGGCCGTCGAACTTGCGGTCGCCGGCGAAGGCCACATGGTCCACGTCGAGATTGAGGCCCATGCCCACCGCGTCGGTGGCGATGAGGTAGTCCACGTCGCCCGCCTGATACATGGCGACCTGGGCGTTGCGGGTGCGGGGGCTGAGCGCGCCCAGCACCACCGCCGCCCCGCCGCGCTGACGGCGCACCAGCTCGGCGATGGCGTAGACCTCGTCCGCCGAGAAGGCGACGATGGCGGAGCGCGGCGGCAGCCGGGTGATCTTGCGCTCGCCCGCGAACAGAAGCTGGCTCAGGCGCGGCCGGGTGATCACATGCGCGCCGGGCAGCAGCTTCTCCACCAGCGGGCGCATGGTGGCGGCGCCCAGCACCAGCGTCTCGTAGCGGCCGCGCAGATTGAGCAGCCGGTCGGTGAAGACATGGCCGCGGTCGAGATCGGCGCAGAGCTGGATCTCGTCGATCGCCACGAAATCCACGTCGAGATCGCGCGGCATGGCCTCGACGGTGCAGACCCAGTAGCGGGCGCCGTGGGGCTTGATCTTCTCCTCGCCGGTGACGAGCGCGACCTTGGCCGCCCCCACCTTCTCCACGAGCCGCTGATAGACCTCGCGCGCCAGCAGCCGCAGCGGCAGGCCGATAAGCCCCGAACCGTGGGACGCCATGCGCTCGATGGCGAGATGGGTCTTGCCGGTGTTGGTGGGCCCCAGGACCGCCGTCACGCCCCGGCCGCGCGCGGGCGCCAGCAGGTCGGACGCGGGAGCCGGAGCGAGATCGGCGACGTCGGTCATTCACCGTTCCTTAGCATCCGGGCCGGCGCGGATGCACGCGAAACGAGTCCCGCGGGCCTCACGAAAACTGGAACGGGTCTGGAACGAAGGCGGGGCGAATCGGCGATCGGGGCGAAATTCGCGATTCGTTCCAAGTGCTTGATTCGACTCGCGGTCTTCGCGTTTCGTCCTCGCCCGGTCAGGCGGAGACGGGAACGGCGCGGGTGACGATGGTGTCGCCGTCGCCTTCCGCCTCGATCGTCACCGCCATGTCGGCGGCGCGGGCGACGAGGCCGGCGTAGAACGGCTGGATCACATGGGCGTCGACCCGATCCTCCGGCGCGCGGCCGGCGAGCAGGTCCACCACGTTCACCGGCACGCGGGCGGTGGGGCCCGTGGCGGAGATGCGGAACGAGGTGTGGTCGTCGCCGTCGCCTTCCGACGTGACGGTGATGACCCCGCCGCGGGGAATGGTGGTGGTGGCGACCAGAACGAGGTTCAGCAGCAGCTTCACCTTGTTCTTCAGCAGGAGCTGGCGCTTCGCCTCCCAGACCAGCTTGGTCTTCTGGTCCTCAATAAAGCCGCGGGCCACCTGCTCGGCGTCGCCGAGATCGAGCACCGCCGCCGCCGAGCCCGCCGCGCCGAAGGCGATGCGGCAGAACTGCAGCCGGGCCGAGGCCTGCGCCGCGCTCTTCTTGATCAGGTCGAAGGCGAAGCCGCGCATGCCCTCGTCCTTCTCGTCCTCGAGGATCTCGAGGCCGTTGACGATGGCGCCCACCGGGCTGATGACGTCGTGGCAGACGCGGCTCGCGATCAGCGCCGCGAGGTCCAGCCCGTCGAGCGTGATGACGCCGGAGGACGGCTCGGAGTCGGAGGTTGACATGGAGGCTCCTGCCAAGGCTTGGGATGAACCATCGTCACGCGAGGCGACTCGCATAAGGCCTTTGGGGCCACTTCGCCTGATACACGCCCGCGCCGTCGCCCTCAAGGCGCGGTCCGCCTTCCGCCCCTAGAGGCTCCGCCCCCATGACCGCTCCCGCCCTCGACGCCCGCCTGCTCGCAGCCCTGTCGGAGCTTTGCGCCGAGGCCGGCCGCGTCATCCTCGACATCTACGACGCCGAGGCGATCGCCGTGCGCGAGAAGGGCGACCGCAGCCCGGTGACGGCCGCGGACGAGCGGGCGGAGGAGGTTCTGCTGGCGGGGCTCGCCCGGCTGCTGCCGGGCGTCGCGGTGGTGGCGGAGGAGGCCTCGTCCCGGGACGGCGCGCCGGCGCAGGCGCCGTCCGTGTTCCTGCTGGTCGATCCGCTCGACGGCACGCGCGAGTTCCTGGCGCGCAACGGCGAGTTCACGGTGAATGTGGGGCTCGTGATCGACGGCGCTCCGGCGGCGGGCTGCGTCCATGCGCCGGCGCTCGGCGCCACCTGGCTCGGCGCGGTCG